>JBDSPM010000269.1:0-3937 GCA_039930325.1 Saprospiraceae bacterium | reverse complement strand
CTACAATCCTTTAATCCTACGAATCCTAATTCGGACAGAGGAGGAACGCTTCGAGGAGTGAATTCGTCGTACACTATACATTCATTGGGTTTGTTCTAATTTATTACAATAATTAGTTATATTTATTTCCAAATCAAACTATATGAAAACGAAATCCATCTTCCTATTACTTGTAGCCCTTATTTACATCGGTTGCGCTGGTGATGATTCAGTTGTTCCTTCCCAGAAAATCAAGGGCTCGTTATTTGTCACTGTAAAAGATCCTGCCGGCTTGCCTGTCAATGGCGCAACAATTCATATCGGTGATCTCACAGGCACTTCAAATGAGGATGGTACTTATTTTTTCACCCAGGCAACATTGACAGGTGAGGATTATCTCAGCGTGGAGAAGCCTGGCTATTTTAAAGGATCAAGACGGTTTAAAACCATTGAATCCCATACCCAATTTTTTAGCATTACCCTGCTTCCCCAAACGGAGGTTGGGAATTTTAGTGCTGAGCAATCAGCCGTCATAACCATCGACTCTAAATCCAGGTTGACTTTCCCGGATCATGCAGTGACGCGTGAAGATGGCTCGGCATACAATGGCAATGTGAATGTCCTGGCAAATCCGATATATGGAGATGATTTGCAATTGTCGGAAAAAATGCCGGGCACATTGATAGGGCTGGATCAATCGGGTACAAAGGTTGCGTTGGGTAGTCTCGGTATGTTGGCAGTGGAACTGCAGGCTGATAATGGCGACGTGTTGAAAATAGCATCCGGTAAAACAGTTGAAATGCAATTAGGAATACCTGATCAGCAAATAAGCATGGCGCCCTCAACCATTCCACTCTGGTATTTTGATGATTCGAAAGGATACTGGGTACAAGAGGGACAGGCCATACGCCAGGGAAATGCATATGTGGCGCAGCTTCCACATTTTTCCTTTTGGAATTGGGATCAGACTTTTACGGCAATTGATTGGCAAGCGAGATTTATTTATACTGATGGCAAGCCCGCGCAAAATACCCGGGTATGTCTGACGATCAAGAGCCTCAATGATCAGCGTTGTGCCTATACGGATGCGAATGGAATGGTTTCAGGACCGCTTCCTGCAAATGAAGCACTGGAATTGGAAGTGAGGAATGAATGCGGAAACATTATTCATACTCAGCAATTGGGTCCATTCAGTAATGACGTCAAAATGGATGCTGTTATACTTGATGTCAGCGAACAATATTCTGCTACCGTATCCGGTACCGCCCTGCAATGTGACGGATCACCTCTTGCCTCAGGATTCGTCAGGGTAAATACAGGGCTGAATGATTTCATATTTCCTATTGAGGATGCTGAAGGCCATTATGCCGGAAGGTATGTTTATTGTGCAGGGGATGTAGTGACATTAAAGGTGTATGATGTGGTTCATAATGTGGCGAGTCTTCCACATGTGATCACATTTGATCGCGACCTTGATGCCGGTAATATTAAAGCTTGTGATCAGGCCCAGGTAGATGAATATTTAAGGTATAAGATCAATGGATTTTCGAGGGAATACAATTACTTCTTTTTAAACGTAACACCCGGCAGTAGCACAAGGGTGATTACTCTGGACAGTATTGGTGTCAAAGGAAAATTCGGATTTACGTTTGACGGCTTCACTACAGGCCAGTATAAAGGATACACCTTGCTTGGAAACCAGATCAATATCCAAAATGGACAAACCGCGTATGTCCTGAAGATGGATGTCAACGTCACCCAATATGGTCTTCCAGGTGAGTACATCCGTGGAAATTTCAGCGGCAAGATCACTGCGGGTGGCAATGGAGCCGGTGGATCAGGTGATTCTGATTTCAATGGTTCGTTTTCGGTGAAGAATAGGTAGGGAATTTGTTTCGTTCACCTTATATTCACCTTCATGCGCGAAGTAGTAACCATTCTGATTGTACTGTCATTCCTAAATCTAACTAATGGACAGATAGCTAATTTTTTTGCTGATGGATCGCGATGGGTCTACCACACTTATGAAACAGCTGAACCGGGGCAACAATTCGTTCACGACTCAGACGAACAGGATATTATTCACGGAGATACGATCATCAGCGGTTTGACGTATTTTAAACTGTACAAGACATTCCATCACACCCTCACTGTTTTCACTATTCCCCATGAGCTGACAATTGAGTCGTATGATAGTATCGGGCCTTCATTTCTTCGGTATGATTTAATTGATAAACGAGTTTACTATTTACCACATATTGATTCTACGGAGAGATTGATATATAACTTCAATCTACAAGTGGGAGAAATGGTTCCAATGCAGGGAGATTATCCAATGACACTAGTAGATTCAATTGATAGCATTTCAATTTTCGGAGTGACTGCCAAAAGATTTTTTCTTGCCATTTGGCCAGGATCTCCCATTGATCAACTCAACTACATAATCGAAGGGCTAGGTGGGAGTAATGGTCTTACAAGCTTTCAACCTGAATTCGGTGCGGTTTCGGGTGAAATCTTCATGACACATCTCAACTGTTTTCAATTCATGGACACCATCTATTCGCCGGAAAACAACGATTGTCCTTTTCTTGATTTCATTTCATCGGAGATCCCGGTTCAGGAAGATTATAAAGTAACAGTTAGTCCAAATCCATCAACAGATAACTTTACCATTTCAATTGACGAAACTCTTTTAGGTTCAACCCTTGCAATTATTGATGGTGTCGGCAGGCTAAAGCAAACAATTATTTTAAATGACTTGAATAAAAATATTGTGCCAACAGCATCCGGAATATACTTTTGGCGGCTTACACAAAAAGGACATTTCATTAAGACTGGTAGGGTGATAATGCAATGATGTAAGGAGTGAATTTAGGACAGGTTTACTTGCTTGAGGGTAAAAACAATTCAGCCGGAAGTTGAAAATATTCTCGGAGCTTTCTGGCCATTTGTAGTGTGATCTCTCGTCTTCCGGATAATATAGAGGATACATGTCCCTTGCTTCCGACGATTGGCTCAAGATCCTTGGCCTTCATACCACTTTCCTGCATTTTGAGTTTAATCACATCAATTGGATCGAGGTCAGGGATGGTAATATTTCTTTCTTCATAATCCTTAATTAATAGAAGAAGTACAGATAGCTCATCCGCTTCTGTTGAGCCTTCCCTGGCTTGAAATATTTGCATAGCCCTCTTCATTGACTTCTGATACTGCGCTTCTGTTCTGATTACTTTCAAATTCATCTCTTACGGGATTTGTATGATACTATTTTTGTGTTAAACCTGATTGTTTCAGCTTTGATCTTATCGTATTCATTATGTGTTCCAAACCAGATAATATATGCGGCCATCTGATGAAAATTGATGGATACGATTAATCGGAACTCATTTCCTTTGATATTGAATACCACACGACCCAGGCCTGCGAGACTAGCAGAACCATAAACAGACTTGAGCTCGTTGAAGTTTCTGAATTCATGTTTTAAAAATTCATGATACCACGTCAACAGAGCAATTCTTGCTTTGGGGTATTGATCGCAATAATAGAGAACTGCCCTCTTAACGATGATATTCATCGGGTAAAATTAGTTAAAAGTTTGCAATTTGCAAACAAAAGAATATTGGTTACTTCGCGATGCAGAAAGTATTAGTGCCGGCAGTAAGACTGGGTATAGGTTAGTAGGGGCTCGATTAATCGCGCCCCTACTTGATCATTATTTCTTTTTCACATGTTGTTCTTTATTAACAACTGCCTCAAGAACCTGGCGAATGAAACGAGTATAAGGTATATCCCGTTTGTCTGCAATGTGCTTGATGCGCTCCAACAGGTCTTCAGGAAGACGCATGTTAATCCTGGCTGTCTTAGGATCAAATTCAAATTTCATGGGCTGGAACCCATTGAAAACATATTCAGTCAAATCACCATCACGAACAAAATTTTCTGCTTCTTTATCCGTATT
>JBDSPM010000268.1:0-4302 GCA_039930325.1 Saprospiraceae bacterium | reverse complement strand
TTTGAAAAAGATGATTTGCTGGAGACGCTTATTAAATCACTGGGGATATTTTTCATATTTCTTTTATTGATACTGTATCTCGTCAGTAGATGGCTGTCGAATAAACTGTGGAAGCCATTTTATCAGTCGCTGAATCAATTAAAGGAAATAGACTTCAGGGAGAATCGATTATTTCAGCTACCCCATACGACAACAGCTGAATTCGCTCAATTAAATATGGAGTTGCTCAAAATGACGGACAGGATACATAAGCAATATAATAATCTAAAAGAATTTTCAGAGAATGCATCACATGAAATTCAAACTCCATTAGGCATCGTCAGGAATAAACTGGAGTTGCTGCTGCAATCGGGTAACCAATCTGAGGAAGAAATAAGCCTCATCCAGGAAGCATTCGAATCCATCACCCGGTTGTCCAAATTAACGCAATCTTTATTGCTATTATCTAAAATTGAAAACCGCCAATTTCATGAAAACACCAGCGTAGACATCAGGCAACTCGTCATGAATAAAATAGAATTATTCGAAGATATCAGGCAAATGAAAGCACTTACTGTTGAAATTAATATGGGAGATGCTGAAAAGATTACAATGAATCCTCACCTTGCTGACATCCTGCTTTCCAATATTATTGGCAATGCATATAAGCACAGTTCCAGGGGAGGAAACATCCATATTGAAATGAAGGGTAAGCAATTCATTTCGACTAATACAGGTCGACCCCTTTCTGTTAATGCTGATCAGTTATTCCACCGTTTTGTAAAAGATGCTGCAGTCCCCTCCGAATCTCCGGGATTAGGATTATCCATTGTCCGGGAAATTTGTGCAATTTATTTTTTTCCAATACATTATAGGTATGCTGATGGGATGCACACCATTTCTATTTTATTTGATACGGACAGGATTTCTCCAGATTCAGCCGGTAAGTTTGTATCATAAATTAATTAATTCAAATAAATTATGAAAAAGAAAATTGGTTTTTTCATTTTGACCCTTGCACTAGGTGCAGGCTGTCAGAAAGATCCGGTCACCCGAATGATCGACAATTCGTATCAACCAGTGATCAATGCGGCTAAATTTCCAAATCCCACCAACCTGACAAATCCATACTATCTGCTTGAAGTAGGGAAAGTATATCACCTTGAAGGACAAACAGCGGATGGATTTGAAGTGGTAGAAGAGCAGAGATCTACGGAGACGAAGATTATACTCGGAATTACTTGTGTGGTGGGTAAATTTGTTGCGAAAGTTGACAACGTAATTATAGAACAAGCTGATGATTGGTACGCACAGGATATAGATGGCAACCTGTGGTACTTTGGAGAGTATGTCAATAATTATAGCTTGAGTGGGGTGCTGGAAAATCACAATGGTTCATGGGAAGCAGGTGTGGATGGTGCCAAGCCAGGGATTGCAATGCCCGCAAACCCAACCCTCGGTATGAAATACAGAGAAGAATACTATTTTAATAACGCAGAAGATGAAGCTGAAATTACAGCCGTAAATCTTGACGTAACAACCCCTTTCGGACATTTTACAAATTGCATAGAAACCAAAAACTACACTGCTCTGGAACCAACCCAGATAGAACATAAGATCTATGCACCAGGAGTAGGATTGATCAAAGAGATCGAACCCGATAATGCAGAAATATTGCTAACTTCCATTCACTAAATACTTACCACTAACTTCTCTAAATTCCTTGTCATGAAAATCTCGCTGATTCTGTGCTCCCTCATCATTGTTTGTTTGGCCGCTTGTGCCGGAAAGGAAAATAAGGTTAATATCCCTGAAAACATAAAAACAAAATTTATGACCATGTATCCTCACGCATCGAATGTGAAGTGGGAGATGGAAGAGGGAAACTATGAAGCGATCTACATGCTGGAAAAGAATGAAACTTCGGTCATTCTTACGCCGGAAGGAACCCTGGTACAAACCGAAACAGAAGTGGATGAAAAACTGCTTCCGGACAATATTAAAAATTATGTGGCATCACAGCTCGGCGGAAAGAAAATCACATCAGCTACTGCCATAGAAAAACCTGCCGGTGGTACCTCATTCGAAGTGGAGGTGGATAAAGTTGATTATCTCTTTGACGCGACCGGTCAATACATTGGAAAGGAAGAGGAAGAGAAAGATGAGGATGGAGAAAAAGATTAATAACGAATAACGAATAGCGAATAGCGAATAACGAAGTTAGAGATTCAATCTGCGCAATCTGAGTAATCTGTGGTGAATAATGAATAACGAATAACGAATATCGAATATCGAAGTTTATGCACAAATGGTCAGAGAAGTCTGTGGAGAATAACGAATGGCAAATGCGAGAGTTAAGTCATCATTAGTTTGATTTGGGTTTAAGTAAAACACGAATATCTAAATAGCCCCAGAGGGGCGAAAGGTCGGTAATAAAAAAATCGGTAATAACTCAACTTGCCCCAGAGGGGCAAAACACGGGTGAATACCATCTGTCAATAAAAATATGAATCAGATCAAAATAACCAAAATCTTACTTTGACATGTTTCACTCAACCTTGTGCTATACTTCGACACGCGCAGTCTATACTCATCCTGCTCAGCACGGCGCAGCTCAGCAACCGCATCTCACATCTCGTACCTCAATATTGAATACGTACCAAATTAAGTCTGTTATTTCTTTCGCTCGGAATGATGCATTCATTATAGGCCGCCTGGATGCCGTCTTTAAATCTCAATTTCAATTTTTGGTAGTCAGTATTGAACACTGTTTTTCTTTCTACAAAACCTGTACCTGTCACTTCGTAACCGCCGACTGTATTTTCCTGCTTGATTTCGTCGTTAAATAAAATCCGGAGACGGGCAGGCGTTTTGAAAAGGAAGAAGGATGAATAGATCGCATCATCATCCTGCGAATATTGACGCTTACGCAATACTTTTTTCCAGTGAGGTGTTCCATCCGGATTGATGGCAAAGAGGATCAGGTCTTCATAATAGTAATCGATCCAGCCGCCTCTTCCAAAAGCGCCATTGTCCCGTCGAACCGGCAGGCTCGATCTCCGGGAAAATTCTTTATTGAGCTCAGCGATCACTACGGCTCCACCATCTTCTCGTAATGCAACCTTTTGCACATTGAAATCCGAGAGGCCCCGTGAAATGGCAACGTCTTTTCCATTCACTTCTGAAAGTAAAGATTCATCGAAAGGTAAGAGATGAACAGTTCGGTCGATTCCCGGCTTATACCGGACAAAATAAAAACCTTGCGCGCGTGAAACATTATGATCACTGTATAAGCCTGTGATGACGAGATCTTTGTGCAAGTTGTCATATTGAGTATAAAAATCATATACCTGCTGATCACCCATTTCAATCGATTCATGGATGATGTCATCGGAATCCGTAAGGAAAGAATACGCTTCAAGGCGTTGGACTTTTTGAAGAAACTTGTCAGACTCAAGGACGAGAAAGAAATCTCCGTAATTGCTTACTTCCATGTAGGTGTATTCTCTTTGAGAATTTCCAATTGTAAATTTTAAAGGTCTTGACCATAGGACCTTTTGTGTATTCAGATCATAGCTATAGAGATGCAGGCCCTCCCCATTCTCACGATAAAAAATCAATTTGCTATCATCCTCAGAGTTGACCATTTGTATATGCGGTGTGATAAAGACATTCTCAATCACACCAATGGTCATAGTATCCATCACTGTAATCGAATGATCATACGACCTGTGCTTTATGTAATAGTCACCTTTGTCCCGGATCCCGTACATGAGATCGATCCGGTCGGGGTGTGATACGATGCCGATGATATCTGCCTTGTGAGGGCCAAGAAGGATTTCGCGTTCCCACTTCAGATGTAGCTCTTCATCAAAGGCCTGGATAAAGAATTGATGTCCCCTGTCTCTGAAAAGCAGCAGGTCGCCGGAGACCCAACCGAGAATGGTGTAGTCGTAATCGTTGCGCAGCGCGAGCTCTTCGGAGATGGTGATGGCCTGGCTATGGACAGGAAGCACATACATGAAAAGAATGACGGGTAGAAATAACCAGACAAAATGTGTGAAAAAGCATTTCATATACTCCTAAAACGATAAAGTGAATAGTAATATATTAAAGATAGCCTCATTTTAAGGAAATGTCAACGCGGGTATGGTTCCTGAACGCTAACCTGTATTTTTACCCCGATTAACCATAAACAAGTCAAATGAATCAACCCATTATCGAGTGCGTACCCAATTTCAGTGAAGGCCAAAGGCCAGAAGTTATTGAAGCCATCGCTCAGAGTATTAGACTAGTAGAAGGAGTCAAGCTCCTGGATATAGA
>JBDSPM010000267.1:0-7546 GCA_039930325.1 Saprospiraceae bacterium | reverse complement strand
ATAAAACTTCTCTCGGTTCGAGCATTAAAAAGAAAGCTGATGAGGCTAAGCAACAAACGGAAACTGAGAAGAAAGAGGAGCAAAAGACCGGATTCAAAGACGATGACAATACGCTGGTAGTGCAGCTGGTATCGTGGGGTGGATATGGTCCTGGTCTGTATTTTAACGAAGGTGCTGAGCCGAATACGAAATCAAGATTTTACAAAGATTATGGATTTAAGGTGAGGTTTGTTCTTGAGAATGACATCATCAATGCCATGAATGCCTGGATTGCCGATGAGTATGATGTAGCGGTGCAGACAGCTGACGCATTTCCATTATATACAGGTCCTGCTGAGATAAATGCTAATAAGCCTAAGGCTTTTATGCAGGTAGATTGGTCTCGCGGTGGTGACGCCATTATTGTAAAAAGAGGCATCAATAGTGTGAATGATCTGAAAGGAAAAAAGATCGTTGTCGCCGTTCCTTCCCCTGCTCAAACGTTATTGCTCACAGCGCTTGAGGCTGCTGGTCTTAAGTATTCCGATATACAGGTAGTGAAAACGACAGATAATATCACTGCAGCACAAATATTTAAGAGTGGAGACGTGGATGCAGCGGTAGTATGGAGTCCTGATGATCAATTAGCAACCAAGGATGTTCCCGGATCAAAAATTTTGCTGACCACGAAGAGTGAATCTCATGTAATCGGCGATATATTTTTTGCAAAAGAAGCCTTCCTGAATAGTCACCGCGAGATGATGGCTCATTTTTATGAAGGCTGGATGAAAGGGGTTGCTGAATTAAAATCAAATCCATCGAACATAGACAAAGCAGCAAGATATTTAGCAGACCTTAATAAGCTTGGTGTTGAAGATGGTAAGGGAATGACAGAGGTTGTTTACTGGACGGGACATGGCGATAATCTCAATTTCTTCGGATTGAATTCGCAGTATAAAGGACAGAAAGGAGAAGACCTGTATACTAAGATGAGTAAGAACTTTATCATGACAGGAGATGCCGAAAAAGAAGCACCAGCCTGGCGTAATGTAATATGGACTTCTGCAATACAGGATGCAAGTGATAAGCTCGCGGGTCCCGGTTATGCTGCTGAGGCAAATAAAACTTTTTCTGCTCCGACCAATGAGGAAAGATCTGCTCCCGCTATTGCAAACAAACCTGTAAGTATAAATTTTGCTTCGGGCAAATTTCAGCTTGATGAAAATTCAAAGACGATCATAGATATTCAATTTGCAGATATATCCAAATCCTTTGCTAATTCCCGTGTTCGTATAGAAGGAAACACAGATAATGTAGGGTCCAAACAGACGAATCAGGATCTCTCGCAAAAGCGGGCTCAGGCGGTGGCTGATTATCTGGCTACGCAATATAAAATAGACAGAAACCGGTTTATTATCATTGGAAATGGGCCTAACAATCCGGTGCCCGGATGCGAGCAAAACCAGAGCGAGGATTGTAAAGCAAAGAATCGCAGGACTGAGTTTGAACTCGTAGCAGATTAAATAAGACCTGATAAAATAAAAATACATGCGATTTCTCGGTGGAACATCAGAGGGTAGTTCGGGTATTAAATTGCTCTTTGGCATTCTTGGTGCAGTTGTCTCCCTGGTATTGTGGATTGCTCTTACTGCCGGTGCAAATCCCATATTAGACAAGATACCTTCACCCTTCAGGGTCTTCACATCATACGGTGAATTATTCAATGAAAATGAAGCACTAAAGAATATTGGTTTTAGCCTTGGAGAAAATATCTCCGGCTATATAGAAGCCATTATCCTTGTCCTGCCTGTTGGGTTTATAATTGGACTTTTTAAATATATGCGGTGGGGATTTAAATGGCAGGTGGATGCTTTAAGATATGTTCCATTGACTGCGCTGACACTTTTATTCGTTCTATGGTTTGGCATCTGGACCCCGATGAAAGTTCATTTTCTTGCATTCGGTATTCTGATTTATTTATTGCCTGTCATGGTGCAACGAATTGATGAGGTAGCCGATGTGTATCTCAAGACAGTTCATACACTCGGTGCAACGGACTGGCAAGTGATAAAAACGGTCTACATACCAAGTGTCCTATCCAGATTATTTGATGATATCAGGGTGTTGACCGCTATCTCGTGGACCTATATTATTGTCGCTGAGAATATGAATAGTAACCAAGGGGGAATAGGAACACTGATCTATTACGCCGGGCAAAGACAGGGCAGGTATGACAAAATATTTGCCTTGCTGATCATCATTATGATCATAGGTATGGTGCAGGACAAGATTTTTATGTGGCTTGACAGGGAATTTTTTCCATTCAAATATCAGGCATCCGATTCCATTAAATCATCCAGGATCCGGGGAAGTGGCCTCTTCAATGTGGCTATTAATTATGGCATGATGGTAATGGGATGGATCGGACTTGGAATTTATTTCATTCTTATTCTCTTTGAATATTTTGCATCTTTCGGAGGCTTCAAGCCATTAAGTTATCTTTTTGGAGATACCGCATGGATTATCAATTTTATTGTCATTGCTTTATTGCTGTATAAAGGCATAAAGTGGTACCGCGGACGTATGGACCAAATGACATTGAAATCCTTGCAGGCTAAAACAGCAGCTTCATGAATATAAAATTCACAGACACAGCTGCCAGGGATAACATCATCGAGCTGAAAAATATATCGCAGTCGTATGATGGGGGGAAGACATGGATCATCCGGAATCTGGACATGTTGATCGAAGACAAGCCTGATCAGGGGCAATTTGTTGTTTTACTTGGCGCATCGGGTAGTGGTAAATCCACACTGCTCAGGTATATAGCAGGACTACAAAAACCTACGGAGGGCGAAGTGCTTATCAAAGGCTTACCCATCAGTGATAAATCAAGAGTGAGCATGGTATTCCAGGAATATTCATCACTTCCGTGGATGACTGTATTGGATAATGTATCGCTTGCTTTGTCGTATGAAGGGATGAATAAAAAAGATCGGTATGCAAGGGCCATGGAAATGATTGAACTGGTCGGCTTAGCGGGTCAGGAAAAGAAATATGCACAATATCCTGCACTATCAGGTGGACAATTGCAAAGAGTAGCCATAGCGAGAAGCCTTATTGCAAATCCGGAAATAGTGCTCATGGATGAGCCTTTTGGCGCATTGGATATACGTACACGCATACAGATGCAGGATATGCTGATAGATCTATGGCAACGATTTAATTCGACGATCATATTTGTCACGCATGATATCAATGAAGCTGTGTATCTCGCAGATGATATTTATATCATGAAATCTCCTCCTTCCCAAATCGTGGAGCACATTGATATCGATCTGCCTTTGCGCAGGGATAATTCTACCAAACGGGATAAACATTTTTCAGAATTGGTACAGGAGACGGAGGATATGATGATGAAGGTCTCTGACATGAGATAATTTTGGATGGTAGGTGAGCTGCGCCGTGCTGAGCAGGATGAGTATAGGATGCGCGTGTCGAAGTATAGCACGTGGATGAGTTAAAGTAAGTCGAACCATACGATTTGGATGCCGGATTAAGGGATGCCGGATACCGGACTAATAACATACGTCGAAACTTCTTTTTGTAGAATTCCGTCGGTCGGTAAGAGGGAATCGAAACTGAACGACAAGCATTTTCGATTATGGTAAAGATTACAATTTAATTAGTTTTTCCAGGTGAAGGAATTTACCAGATTGGTATTGGAGAAAGTAGATACCTGATGACAAATTTGAAACATCAATTTGATCCTGGTTTTCAAAACTTGTTATTTTTTGACCTGTTAAATTATATATAGTTAATAAACTCACGCTTTGTGGTAAATATATTATATCAGTAGCTGGATTTGGAAATATTGAATTTGTGTCTTGAACAATTGCTTCAACTTCAGCAACATAATCGCAGTCCAGATCATATAAGGTGAACGTATTTTTGAAATAAATATCCTCGTCTTCGTAACACCTCAATTGTCCTGCAAATCCACCGAGGAAACAACCTTCTCCACGGCCCCACCAATAGCATGCAGAGGCAATCTGTCCAATTCGTTCAATGATTGGATTCTCCAGGTACCACAATTCTTCACCAGGAGTATAAATAGGTGTGACGTATTGAACACGAAGATCCTGACCATCAACATGCATCGTGCTAACTGAATCGATTACGTAACTGAAATCAAACGGTCCGTTTGAAAAATCAGCAAAACAAATTAGAATTAACGAAAAATCTTCCACCCTGGAGTGAATCGTATCTCCTGGTTGTGCTCCGAAGTCATACAAGAGATAAAAACCATCCTGGACCCAGTAGTACACTTTATTGCCCGAAGTAAAAACATATTTATTCAATCCTGGCTCGGGTACAAGTACATTACCTTCAGTTCGATAAAAATTTAATATACGGGCGGAAGTATCATTTAAGACTATTTCTCCATCTGAAACGAATGTAAGCAGTCCCGGGTATGGAGCTCCAGACCCCCATGCTGTATAATAAAAGGCAGAACCGGAAGGAGCGAAAATAGTAGTGTCCTGCGCATGGATTTCGGAAAAAACAAAAAGCAATATGCAGTAAAGAAATATTTTCACTGATAAATATTTTTTTAAAGCTAAATAATTTCTCTTATATCGGAGCCAGTTGTTCATGATTTTTCTTCATCATTACCTATTTACCTTGGGTCGCCAAAATTTTAACTTTTGCCCAAATAATTAAAAGAATACGAACTCACTCACATCTTATGTCTCATGTCTCACATCTCATGTCTCGCATCTGACGTCTCACATCTGACGCTTCACGCCTCACGAACCTATCTGAAATAATTAATCTTTAATAGGTGAATTTTGTCTATTACACAATACCTTTAGACCTTCTTTAGTTAACAAAATCAATTTCCCAGTCGTTATTGAACCTATAATGCAGACTGCAGTTTCAGCCGTTTCTTCGCCAGTAAAATCTAAATTCAAAATTGATGGACATGATTATGATGCCATCTTGTTTCGCACGTGGGACGATCCGCTATTTCCTGAAATTGAAGGGACCAGCATTTTTCTGAGTCAGCCTTATCATCATGCCCTGGCAGCTGCGCCTCCTGAGAAAATGCAATTCTTTTATGTCAGGCTTGAAAGTAATCACAAGCTGATCGGCATGTTATGTTTCCAGATTGAAGATTTTAATCCAGGGGACAGCCTTAAGAACCAGGTCAATGGAAAATGGGTCAGTAAGATTAAATATAAAATGGGTTCACTGATCAATTTGAAAGTGCTTTGTCTTGGAAATACGTTGGTGACCGGTGATTATGGATTCTGTTTTGAGGAAGAGGTGCAAAAAAAACTGCGAACGCTCCTGATGATGGAGACCATTGATTGGTTGTTAAGCCTGAAAGAATTCAGCAACATTGGATTGGTGTTTGTTAAAGATTTTTATGAAGATATTTTTAAGGAAATTCCGGATTCACCACATTGTCAGAAATATCATTCCATCGATACGCAGCCCAGCATGATCATGGAGGTTCGTAAAGAATGGAAGAACCTGGATGGATACCTGGATGCCCTTAAATCAAAATACCGGGTACGCGCTAAAAAGGCGCTATCGTCTGCCACAGGTTTGGAGCTTATGGAACTCAGCATGGATGAGATAGAGGACAAGGAAGAAATATTACACAACCTTTATCTCAAAGTAGTGGAGGATGTTGGATTCAATTTATTCATTCTTCCGGCAGGTTATTTTACTTCGCTCAAAAGGGAGCTGGGAGATCAATTTCATCTGTGGATTTATAAAGATCATGGAGAGCTGATTTCATTTTTTGCCGTGATACAAGATGGAGATATCCTGGATGCCCATTTTCTGGGTTATGATCCTGAAGTGAATCACAAACACAAGCTTTACATGAATATGTTGCTGGCCATGATTGACTATGCATCGAAGAAAGGATTTAGGCTTTTGCAACTGTCCAGGACGGCAACAGAAATAAAAAGCTCAGTAGGAGCGGAGAGTGTGCCGATGTGGGCCTATATGCGGAGCCCGAAGAGATCACTTAACTGGCTTATTCCAATTGTCTATTCTTTTTTAAAGCCGGATCTGGATTGGGAGCCCAGGGAACCGTTTCACCAACCCTGACACTTCGAATTTTTTTCGCGCAAAGAAAAGATTCAAAGTTTTTTGAAGTAATTTCCTATTTAAACCGTCTTCCCTTACGATGGAAGGTGTTGAAACGATCGAAATGGCTGACGGCGCTAAACAAGCTATTATTCAAACTGTAAGTGATTACGGTAAACGGCTTTTTGATTTTATCCGCGGCAAAGTGAATACATACGAAGATGCCGAAGATATTCTCCAGGAAGTCTGGTATCAGTTCAGCACTACTTTGGCTACGGAACCTATCGAGCAGGTGAGCGGCTGGTTGTTTACTGTGGCCCGCAATAAAATCACTGACAAATACCGGAAGCAAAAACCTGAATTAATTGACGATATCAGCTATGTAGAAGAAGAAAGTGAATATCATTTGAAGGATATTCTATTCACTACAGATGCAGACCCGGTAACAGTACAAGTTCAAAAATTATTCTGGGAACAATTGTTTGCGGCTTTAGATGAATTGCCTGAAAATCAGCGACAGGTATTTGTGTGGAATGAACTGGAGGATACTACCCTTCAACAAATTGCTGATAAAACAAGCGAAAACCTCAAGACGATCATCAGCCGGAAGCGCTATGCTGTAAAGCATTTGCGTAAACGGTTGCAATATCTATATAACGAATTAGTAAATTAAAAAATAAAAAAAAATGAAAACGAAAATGAATATGCGACACTTTGGACCAAGAAGGATTTTGTTTTTCCTGCTCTTTGCACCATTAGCCATCCTGGCCATAGGTGGTATTGTCATGCTGCTTTGGAATGCTATATTGCCCACACTTTTGCATGTAGGGATGATCAGTTTCTGGCAGGCTATTGGCCTTTTGGTATTAAGTAAAATATTATTTAGTTCTTTCAGGCCTGGTGGCAGGTGGCACAGGTTTGGTCCTCCGGATCATATGAGAGAAAAGCTGATGAATATGAGTGAGGAAGAAAGAGCGGTGTTCAGGGAGCAGTGGAGGAGTAGATGTGGGGGATGGCATGAGGAAAAGTCTTTGAATGTGACATCTGAGTAATCTAAATCGGAATTAATGACTAGCCTTAACGTCATTAATATTCCTGGATAGGTCTGATTTATTGGTCTTTGCAATTCAAGCGCATGTTTACAAATATGCAAAGTACCTGCATGGGTTCATCGAAGTGACAATTGTGGCAGCTGATGGTTTTTTCCGATCAGGCACCAGGACGGCCCAACGTTAAGGATATTATCTTTGGTCACAAATTAACAGAAGTAGTCCTGACATGGAAGAATTGGCGAAAAGATATAGTCCCGTAGATATTGAGGATAAGTGGTATGAGCATTGGTTGTTGGCCGGTCATTTTCATTCTGAACCTGATGAAAGGGAAGCCTACAGTATCGTCATACCACCACCAAATGTGACGGGTATGCTCCATATGGGGCACATATTGAATAATACGATTCAGG
>JBDSPM010000266.1:0-4904 GCA_039930325.1 Saprospiraceae bacterium | reverse complement strand
CTGAACCTAACAGAAATCTACTTCTCGGAATGGCCCTTGTTATCCTGGTGCTGTCCGGTCTATTCTATTACTTCAACTCACTCCGACTGTTAGCCCGGTACAATGAGAAAAATATCAAGCTGAGCATGCTCCCGGTCGGAACCGTAAAACGGAAAATCAAATGGGAAGATGTAGCCACAAGCGAAATTGTCGAACTGCCAAGCGAATCCAAATTTCATGAATGGAATTACCTTTTCTCGGGCCTGACTTCTGTAACACCGAGGACAGGCAATACTTGTCTTCAACTTACCATGAAGAACAAGGAAGAAATAAATATTGGCTGTTCAAATCCAAAAGAACTTGGCAAATTTGTCAAAAACATGAAAGAATATCATGCTGACTTAGCTAAATAAGCCACTGCATGCTTCAACTTTAAAGCCGGCAAGTCTCGCCGGCTTTTTTATTTGCAGAAGGAATGGATGCGTCTTGCAAACTCACGAATGACGGTTGACGATGGTAGCTGAGCTGTAGCACCAGGTTGTGTAGCGAGGGTCGAAGCACACGAAGGAGAGGATGTGCGCTGTAAGCCTATCTTTGCCCAAGTGATCTACCAGACAAGAGCAATCGTTCTACGAACAGTGAAATTCGGTGAATCAAGCCTGATCGTCGATATGTACACTGAACAAAAGGGTCACCAAACATTTATAATCAACAGCGTACGTAAAGCCAAAGCCATCACCCCCCCATCTTACCTGCAACTGCTCACCCTGGTGGACATGGTGGCATATCACCAGGAACACAAAAAAATAAACCGCATTAAAGAAATTCGTCTTGATCATACGTATCAAAGCATTCCATTTGATATGAATAAATCTTCCGTGATCACTTGCCTGGCTGAAATCACTTCACGCTGTCTTTGTACTTCCTATCCACAACCTGAATTGTTTAAATTCTTACATGATGAGCTGGTTGCCTATGACACTTCAGTGGTTTATGATCGGGATTTCCTGATACGCTTTCTAGTTTCCCTTTCTCATCATCTGGGCTTCGGCCTGGAGGTCCCTGATCAAATAAATAAAAACCAGTTTTTTGATCTTCTCGAAGGCCACATGGTGCAAACCTTACCCTCCCACGATTACTTGATGGATCACAAAGATGTACTACACCTTCAAACCATTTTGAAAAACAAACCACCTGAAAAAGCTGATGTAGCTCTGGATGACAGGAGAAAATTGATCGACCTCATCATACTCTACTACCAGCTCCATATTGAAACCCTTCGTGAAGTCCATTCCCTCAAAATCCTACGTGAGCTATTTTAAAAAACAGAATATTCCGATCAAAAGCAGAACATCATTTTCCACTTATAACTTGTGTAGTATCAACGCGTTAAGGCCTCGTGGCACGAGTAGTGTGAACCCCTGATATTGAGCCATTCCTGTCCAATTAATCTGGCTGAGCAATCTGCTCAATCTGCGGTGAAATCTGTTGTGTTTTATATGTATAAATCAATCTGAGCAATCTGCTAAATCTGCGGTGTACTTTTGCTCTCCGATGATTAAAGAACCTAAGCTGAAATCCCGCATCAAGTTTAAACGCAAAAGCCTGACCGATGCTGACCTGCTAAGGCTATATAAAGGCATCCTGCTACCCCGCATGATCGAGGAAAAAATGCTCAAGCTGTTGCGACAGGGCAAGGTCAGCAAATGGTTTTCAGGCATTGGGCAGGAAGCCATCTCCGTTGGTGCAACTTTAGCCCTCCAGCCAAAGGAGCTGGTGTTCCCTTTACATCGCAACCTGGGAGTTTTTACTAACAGAGATATTCCACTGCATCGCCTTTTTTCGCAATGGCAGGGCAAATTGAATGGGTTTACCAAAGGAAGAGATCGCTCCTTTCATTTCGGCACACTTGAATATGGGATTGTAGGTATGATCTCACATCTCGGCCCACAATTAGCCATTGCATGTGGGGCTGCGCTTGCTTACAAACTTGATAAAAGGCCAATGGTATCGATGGCCTATTCCGGAGAAGGCGGCACAAGCGAAGGTGATTTTCATGAAGCCCTTAATATCGCAGCCGTCTGGTCGCTCCCCGTCATCTTTATTATCGAAAATAATGGCTACGGACTTTCAACTCCATCTTCCGAACAATTCAATTGCAAACAATTAGTTGATAAAGCAAAAGGCTATGGCATGGCTGGTGATCGGATCGATGGAAATAATATTCTTGAAGTCTACAACGCGATTGATAGATACGCGAAGAAAATGCGCGTCAAACCAGCCCCTGTGTTGATCGAATGCATGACATTCCGCATGCGGGGTCATGAAGAAGCATCAGGTGTGAAATATGTTCCTCCTGAATTGATTGAAGAGTGGAATAAAAAAGATCCGCTTCGCAACTATGAAATATTTCTTTTACAGGAAGGTGTATTAAGTGAAGAGGCTATTGCAACATTAAAAAGCGAAAATGAAAAATTAATTCAGCAACATCTTGACATTACAAATGATGAGCCCGAATTGGAAGCAGATTTAACAAGTGAATTAAATGATATTTACAAACCATTTGTTGCTCAGATAACTGCACCATCAGGCGAAACAAAAGAAATGAGACTGGTAGATGCTATTAGTGATGGATTAAATGAAGCCATGCTCAAACATCCAAAACTCATCCTTATGGGCCAGGATATAGCAGAGTATGGAGGTGTATTTAAGATAACCGATGGCTTCCTGAAAAAATATGGTAATGAAAGAGTGCGCAATACCCCTTTATGCGAAAGTGGTATTGTAGGCACTGCCTTAGGATTAAGTCTCGAAGGATATAAATGCATGATGGAAATGCAATTCGCAGATTTTGCAACATGCGGTTTCAATCAGATTGTCAACAATCTTGCTAAGCTTCATTATCGCTGGGGAGAAAATGCTGATGTCGTCATCCGTATGCCTACAGGTGCAGGCACAGGTGCAGGACCATTTCACAGCCAAAGCAATGAAGCATGGTACTATCATACACCCGGTCTAAAAATCGTTTATCCTTCCACCCCTGAAGATGCAAAAGGTCTTTTGCTATCCGCTTTCGAAGACCCAAATCCTGTCATGTATTTTGAACATAAAGCCCTTTACCGTGACATCAGTGGCCATGTTCCGCTCGGATATTACACAACACCGATTGGTAAAGCACTAAAAGTCAGAAATGGAGAAGAAGCATCGATTATCACATACGGCATGGGTGTGCGATGGGCAGAACAATTAGCCCTGAATGAAGGCTGGGACCTCGATATTGTTGATCTAAGAACATTATTACCTGTTGATTGGGAAGCAGTTTCTGAAAGTGTACAACGAACACATCGTGTCGTGGTCTTACATGAAGACTCCTTGACAGGTGGCATCGGGGCAGATATAGCTGCGTACATTGCCGAACATATGTTTCAATATCTTGACGCCCCTGTGATGCGAGTGGGCTCTTTAGATACTCCGGTTCCTTTTGCCGGCGTTCTTGAGCAACAATTCCTCCCTCCACAACGATTATATGAGCAGATGTACAAACTCCTGAACTACTGATGAAATTAGATAATATCATAGCCGTGACCGGGATGCCGGGATTACATAAATTATTAGCCACCAGGCCCAATGGTTTATTGATCGAAAGCTTTGAAAATGGCAAGCGACAATTTATCTCCAGCCGTAAACATCAATTCACTCCATTAGTCTCAATAGGAATCTATACCTACACAGATGTGGAAGCATTGGATGTGGTATTAAAAAAAATGGAAGAAACCTCCGATACCATTCCTGATCAAAATGACAAAGCCGATAATCTTCGGGCGTGGTTCAGAGAGATAGTACCTCAACATGATGAAGACCGCGTCCACATTAACGACATCCGCAAACTCATCAAATGGTATTTCTTCTTAAAACAATATGCGTGGGCTGAATTAAATTCAGAAAAAACAGATGAGGAAGAGTGATCGCTGCGCTCGTTGTTCGTTGTTCGTTATTCATTGTTCGTTATTCGTTTCAGTTTCCCAACGCCCGAATATCAAACTGTAACCTCATCGGTGTCAGACTGGATGTAACTTCCCTGAAATTTAATCTCACTTCAATTCCAAAAAATTCCTGGTTCACCCAGTGGCTGATATCAGCTATCCCCGGAAATAATCGGATGCTCGTCGTATTCTTATATGGAACAGGAACAAGATAAAAGAATTCAATCTTGTCATCCGGTTTGAAGGGATCAAATATGTAAATTGAAATCGTCCTGATGAATCGAAGATTGATATCATTAAACATTCCATTCAGGTAGGCATCTTTTGATTCAATACTGGACACATCGCTTTGCGTTCTCCCTGAGAGGGCAAGTTTTTCCGAGTAGGTGCTTGCTAAAGGTGTAATGACAAAAAAATGCGTGTCAAACGTGTTTAATCCGGGCTGGATATCAAAATCTACAAATTGATTCATCACAAACAATTCAGACCGGTGATCCTTATTGCAGGAAACCAGGATAAACATCCCTAACAAGCATCCCCACTTTAGCAGCTTAGAAATATTTCTTTTCATTTGATTCAGCTTTAACGCTCAGGCATCCAGAAAATTTTAAGCTTCTGAGCGTATCCTGCATGATCTTAACAGCGGTGGGAGCAAGCCCCAATGCTACACAAATTCTTGCCCCACGCCAAAAGAAAATCTGTGTACTCGCAGGGCTTGCCCCTGCGAGTCATAAAAACCTCACTGAATGAAAATCTTGTTTACTAGCAGGCTTGCCCCTGCGAGTCATAAAAACCTCACTGAATGAAAATCTTGTTTATTAGCAGGCCTTGCCCCTGCGATTCATAAACCCCCTATGATCTTAAAAGCGGTGGGAGCAAGCCCCAATGCTACACAAATTCTTGCCCCACGCCAAAAGAAAATCTGTGTACTCGCAGGGCTTG
>JBDSPM010000265.1:0-8048 GCA_039930325.1 Saprospiraceae bacterium | reverse complement strand
ACAAATACAGCAATCTTGAAACGGTCACGGTTTTCCATTTTAAATCGCTCCATCACGCGGTAATCGATTTCACTGCCTTTCTTCTGGCAAAATTCGAGTAGCTGGCTTTTATAGTTGTCATCATTTTCTTCAAGGTCATGGATGTTGACGTGGCGGCGGAGAATTTTGCTGATGACGATTCTTTTTGTGGTATCGAATCCTTTTTCCAGATAGATTGCACCTACCAGAGCTTCTAGTGCATTTCCTTTCATCGAATCACTTAACCGGGTATCATTATTGTCCTGGAGAACTACGTCGATGCCCATATCATCTGCAATACGATTGAGTGTCTTCCGCTTTACGATCTTGGATCTCATCTTAGTGAGAAAGCCTTCGTCGCTGTTGGGGTATTTTTTGAAAAGATATTCCGCTACGATGGTGCTGAGGATAGAATCACCCAGGTATTCGAGTCGCTCGTTGCTGGTGACGGTGTGGAACTTTGGATCAGAGGCCGATTTGTGGCTGAAGGCCTGCTTGAATATCGAAATGTTTCTTGGGGTAAAGCCTACAATATTGGCGACACTACGGGCAAAATGTCTGTCTGAAGATAAATAATGATTATAGAAAGTCCTGATCACACTATATCGGCTAATATGCTATCATATGCGTCCAAAGATAAGCGATGTATTGTGGCCTCCAAATCCAAAGCCATTGCTCATGACGGTTTTAACATCTCTGGACTGGGCTTCGTTGAATGTGAAATTCAATTTCGAGTCAATTTCGGGATCGTCTGTAAAGTGATTGATCGTGGGAGGGACAAAATTATGATTGATAGCAAGTATAGATGCAATCGCTTCGACTGCACCTGCTGCACCCAGCAAATGGCCCATCATGGACTTCGTAGAGCTGATATTTAATTTATAGGCATTATCGCCAAATACAGCCTGGATCGCCCGTGGTTCGGCGACATCTCCCAATGGAGTAGAGGTGCCATGAACATTGATATAATCGATATCGCCAGTATTCATTCCGGCTTCCTGCAGGGCATATTCCATGCATTTGATCACCCCTTTGCCCGTTGGTTCAGGTGCCGTGATATGGTAGGCATCAGCATTCATGCCGGAGCCAACCAACTCAGCATAGATCCTTGCGCCCCGGGCTTTAGCGTGTTCGTAGGATTCAAGAATCAGAGCACCACCACCTTCACCCAGTACAAATCCATCCCTGTCCTTGTCAAAAGGTCTAGAGGCTGTGAGAGGATCATCATTTCGGGTAGAAAGTGCCTTCATACTTGAAAACCCTCCAATACCTGCTCTGGTGACCGCCGCTTCAGAGCCACCGGCGACTACCACATCTACTCTTCCAAGACGGATATTGTCAGCAGCAGCTATCAAAGCATGATTTGCAGAAGCACATGCAGAAACTGAGGCAAAGTTCACTCCTGAAAACCCATATTTGATGCTGATATGGCCGGGGGCAATGTTTGAAATAAGTTTGGGGATCAGAAAGGGGCTGTATTTGGGTACGCCAATAGCTCTTCCCGCTTCTTCAATTTCTTCCTGAAAGGTCATAAAACCACCTATTCCGCTTCCCCAGATGACACCTACACGGGACTTATCGATATTGTCAACATCTAAACCACTATCCCGGATAGCTTCATCGGCTACCACCAGGGCAAACTGGCTGAATGGATCGATCCGACGAGATTCTTTTTTCTCAAGGAAATCTTCCGGATTAAAATTCTTGACCTCACAGGCAAACGTCGTACGGAATCCTGTAGCATCGAACCTGGTGATCGGTCCGGCGCCATTTGCACCGTTTTTCAAACCTTCGAGATACGCTCCAAGTGTGTTCCCGATAGGAGTCAGGGCCACCATTCCGGTGACGACTATTCGTTTGGACATAGTGCATTGATTCTAATGATATGCGTATTCAATATTCTCATTTTGATAGAGTATTGGTATGGCATGGCATCGTTTTGATCAATTCAAATTCATACCCACCTTGATGGTAAAATTAAGCTCAAACCATCATGATGGCCGGACTTTATATCCGGAAGAATTAACTGTCTTTAAAATAAAACATCCACAGAGGAGATTTACTTCCCCTGTGGATCTGTAAGATTTCATCAGCAGGTAACCGGTTTAAGCAGAAACCTGGGATTCCAGATATTCTATAGCATGACCAACGGTCTGGATATTCTCGGCTTGCTCGTCAGGAATCGAGATGTCAAATTCTTTCTCGAATTCCATAATAAGCTCAACGGTATCCAGTGAATCTGCTCCAAGATCATTCGTGAAGCTCGCTTCTGAAGTTACTTCAGATTCATCAACGCCTAACTTGTCGACGATGATTTTCTTCACTCTTTCAGCAATGTCTGACATAATGGTTGTGTTTGATTAAGGTTGCAAATGTAAATAAAGTATTGACGTTTAAGACAAAACAGTAAGGCTCATAACTAACAGTGTGCCGTATTAAGTTCCTGGTCTTGTAAATAGTCCGATTCAGTTCTTTTTTCGGGTGAACAACATACAAAATATAATTGTGTAATTCATCATGTTTGCACGAACAAAAGGGAGGTTTTAGCTTCGCACCTGAAATTTAGATGAATCTTTAAACCAAAGTATGCCAAAATCAGCAAATCAGAATACAAAAATTGTGGCCACCGTCGGACCGGCCTGTTCATCCTTTAATGTGCTTTTAGACCTCGCTAAAGCGGGCGTAGACGTCTTCAGACTCAACTTTTCGCATGGAACGCATGAAGAACACCTGGATGTCATCAGGCATATCACGGCCATAAATGAGAAATATAAATTTCACCTGGGCATCATGGCTGACCTCCAGGGTCCTAAAATCCGCATAGGAGAAATCGCCGATAAAGATGTCTTACTGGTCAATGGAAGGGAAATTATTTTCACTACCAAGCCTACTCCCGGCACTGCGGAGCGCGTACATATTTCGCTTGATGATTTTCCAAAGGAAGTACGGCCCGGTGAGCGGATATTACTGGACGATGGAAAGCTGGTACTGGAAGTAATCACTACGGACGGTGAAACCGAAGTAAAGTTGAAAGTGATCTATGGAGGAAAGTTATCTTCAAGAAAAGGTGTCAACCTACCAGACACAAAATTGTCTATACCGTGCCTCACACCAAAGGATCTTGAGGACCTTCAATTTATTCTCACGCAGCCTGTCAATTGGATTGCTTTATCATTTGTCAGAAAAGCCGAGGATGTAAAAGAGCTCGCTGACCTGATAGAAGCTGCTAATCACCAGGCAAAAACAATTGCAAAAATTGAAAAACCTGAAGCTGTAAAAAATATAAAGGACATCATCAAACAGGCAAATGGTGTGATGATAGCACGAGGAGATTTAGGTGTTGAGATGGCGATGGAAAAATTGCCAACGCTGCAAAAAGAAATCATCAGGCTTTGTATAGCACGTTCGAGACCGGTGATCGTGGCTACGCAGCTGATGGATTCAATGATCATCAATCCAAGTCCTACCAGGGCTGAGATCACAGATGTGGCCAATGCAGTGCTTGATGGAACTGATGCGGTCATGCTCAGCGCGGAAACATCTGTAGGAAATCATCCGGTCAAAGTCGTCCATGCGATGAACAAGATCATCTTCGAAGCAGAAAAGCATTATTCACCAAGCATACAGCATGCAAGCCCTTCACCGAAATCAAAAACATTCTGGTCCGATACGGTTTGCTATCATGCAGCACGCATGGCACAGGATGTCAATGCGAAAGCGATTATCGGCATGACGACTTCCGGATTCACAGCATTTAAAATATCTTCTTACAGGCCTATTGACAGCAAGGTGTTTGTTTTTTCAGATCAGATGGGGATGCTCAATACGCTGAATCTCGTTTGGGGAGTGCAGACCTTTTTTTATGATCGTTTTTCGTCTACCGATGAAACGATTTATGATGTCGTTGATATTCTTTTGAAAGCCGGGAAGGTAAAGAAGGGAGATATCGTCATCAATACAGGGAGTATGCCGATGCATAAGAGGTACAGGACCAATATGCTGAAGCTGACGTTGGTGGATTAGGGAAATCCTTGATGGGACAAGGCATGCCTTGTCTCAACAAATCCCATATCCTGAGGACAAGGCATGCCATGTCCCAACCAGTCCATCATCATGCAGGCCAGCAAGTTTTCCCCGAAATAAATGGCCATACCTAAATCCTTATTTTTGCGTTTTAATAGCTGAACTTTTAAGGGGTAGGAGGCATACCTAAATCCCTTTTTTTCGTTGTATATAACCTATCGACACTATTATTTCAAGGATTTACACTCAGATGCAGCCCAATAAAGCATTTTCTTTCCTTTTCATCCTTTTTTTAACCTGGTCTTTTTCTACCGTTTTATTCGGTCAGAAAGCCAGGCCTTCGGAAGAGCAAGTCAACATTGAGAAGAAGCTAATTGAAGGAAAAAAGTATGCTCTTCTCGGAGAATGGGACAAAGCAGAAGCAAACTATAAATCCATTCTGATGACTGATCCTCAGAATAGTGTGGCTTGCTATGAGCTATCGAGGAACATGGAAGCAGTAGGCAAATACACCGACGCACTGAGCTATGTAAAAAAAGCTATCCGGATCGAACCTGATAACGAATGGTTCCTGCTCATGGAAGCCGATATCGATGAAAAAACGAATGATCTGTATGCCGCCATGGATGTGTATGACCGGCTGATCAGTTTAAAACCTGAAAGACCGCATTATTATGCCATGCTCATCAATTTTTGTAAAAAAACAAATCAGAGGGAAAGATTGCTGGCCGTGCTTGACAAATATGAACAACTTACCGGCGTTACTGAGTCTATCACCCGAAACAGATTTGAAGCGCTTGACTCCCTGGGACGTAAAGAGGATGCTCTTCATGCCATAGATAAATTGATTGCAGCATTCCCTATGAATATAGAATATAAATTTCTTGCTGCTTCGTATTGCAAAACCAAAGGAATGAATGATCAGGCGCTCGTGTATTACAAGCAAATTCTGGACATCGATCCGGGAGATTCGAGGGCGCGCCTTGCTTTAGCGGGTGTTGAAAAACAGGATGGAAATAAGGTGGCTTACCTGGAATCGATCTCTTCGATCATGAGCAATCCCGCTCTGAATATCGATGTCAAAGTCAAGGAATTGATTCCCTATGTGATGGAATTGTCAGAAAAAAAAGACATGGCGTTGGGACAAGCTTTGCTGAATGTCATCGATAAGCTCATCACCACACATCCTAAGGAAGCTAAGGGATATGCGATCAAAGGAGATGTGCTGGCCATCATGGGACAGAAGAAAAATGCCATCAAAGCCTATACTGCATCAACGAATATCAATGGAAATATTTATGCGGTTTGGGAACAAATGGTAAGTCTTCTCATTGATACCTATGCGTATGATGACGTCATCACTGAAGCCACCAGAGCAATCGATCTTTTTCCTAATCAGGGATACTTGTATTATGCTTTAGGCTATAGTGAATATAAGAACCGTCGATATGATGAAGCGCTTGACAACCTTAACCAGGCGATGATCATGACGGGTAAAAACATAAGCCAAAAGATCAGTGTATATAATGTTCTCGGAATGGTTTACGATGAATTGGGCCAGGCTGATAAATCATTCCAGGCTTTTGAGACTGCATTGAGCCTGAATCCAAGGAGTGCAGAAACCTTATCCCAATACAGCCTTGTGCTGAGTAAACGAATTGAGCAGAGTGATAAAGCGATCGCAATGGCAGGAAAAGTTTTGGCAGACGGAAATCAATCTGCGGCTGTTCAGCAATGGATCGCTGAAGTTTTTTATAATCAGAAGAAATACGAGAAAGCCAAACAATCTATAGATATCGCTGTTGAAAAAGGAACCGATGCTTTTGGGTATAATCTTGCCGGTGATATTTATATCCGGACCGGAGATACAAACAAAGCAATGGAAATGTGGCAGAAAGCATTAGATGACGGATATCCGGATCCGGAGCTAAAGAAAAAGATTGCGGATCATAAAGGACAATAATATCCAATATCGAATCTACATAGGCTTCAGGGATTTAGCTTAACAGCATTTATGAGAAACATTCTTTTTTATATATCACTATTATTTATAGTCATCCTCTCCTCGTGTAATACAACGAAGAAACTGACCAATGACAAAGGCCCTTCCATCCTGAACGGTAGGACTGAAGCATCTTCAATGTTTCAAATGGTTTCGGCTACAGAAATTCCGTATATATGGTTTAGCGGTGAGGGAAACGGAACGATCGATTGGGAAGGAAACCGGTATTCCGCAAAAATGAAAGTGCGGATACTGCATGACAGCATCATTTGGGTGCAAATCCAAAAGTTCGGCTTTGAAATAGGGAGGATGTTGGTAAGACGTGATTCTGCCTACTTCATCAATCGACTTGAGCGCTCCTATTCGATTTATAATACTTCAGATTTTTTTAAAAAATATAATTTACCTGTGGACTTTACTATGTTTTCAAAAGTTTTCACGGGTGGCGCATACCTTCCTGATGTAGTCACGAAAACGGGTATTGCAGAGGATCATTCGCTACACCTTGAGGCAGCAAATGGAGTAAATGCAAATTATTGGATGGATGCCACGGCAATCCTTCTGAGGTCAATCATCAAAGATCCTTTTCAACATGAATGGGAAGCCGGATATGGTGATTACAGGTCAACGAATACCGGCCAGATGTTTCCTTTTCACCGCGGAAATACGCTTGTCAATGAGGGAGTCACCAGTCTTTTTGACCTGGATTATACCAGTATTGAAATTGATACTCCCCAGGAATTCCCTTTTTCCATACCTTCACATTATGATAAAATATAATGTGTCAATTAGAGCATGGGCCACTATGGCTTTTCTTTTCCTGACATGTATCGGTTTTGCCCAGAAAAACAGGGATGATCTCGAAGCGCAGCGTAAAGCCCTGGAGAGCCAAATAAAGTCTACTTCAGAGGTTCTTGAAAAAACACAAAAGAATAAGACGAAATCCCTTAGCCAGCTAAAAGCGCTCAATGTTCAGATCAGTGAACGAAAGGAGCTGCTGGCAACAATCAATAATGAGCTTGGCCGCCTGAAGCAAGAGGCAGTGGTACAGGAGCAAAACAAAAACCTGGCTGCCAAATCCATGACACTTTACGAAGAGAGGCTCCACCATGCTTTGCAGATGGCCTATGTGCGAAATCAGCTGCAACCGGACTGGATCTTTCTTCTCAGTGCACAATCCATCTCACAGGCACTTACACGATGGGTGTACCTGAAGCAATACAAAAGCTATATCGCCCAGCAATTGAAAGAGCTGGCTTTGAAAAAAGAAAAGCATCAGGAGATGATCCTCGTGCTGGAAGAAAATAAAAAAGAAAAGACGCAACTCTTCTACGAACAGGAGCAGCAGCGGCGAAAGGTCGAGGCCGAGCAAAAATCGCAGGAAGCCATGATCAGTCAATTGGGTCGCGAGGAAAAAAAATTAAAAAACCAATTGGCGGGTACACAGGCTAAAAAGAAAAAGCTTGATGGTGAGATCGCGCGATTGATTAGCGAGGAAGGAAAGAAAATGACAACATCAGGACTTGCCAAAGCACCCGAGACAAAAGCGCTTAATGATAAATTTGCTTCGAATAAAGGAAAGCTTCCATGGCCGGTTGGTAAAGGGATGGTCACTTCAAGATTTGGAAATCATCCTCATCCTGTACTGAAAGGCATCATGGTGCAGAATAACGGAATTGATATTCAGGCAGAAGCTAGCGCAGGTGTAAAAAATTTATTTAATGGGACCGTTGCCTCTGTGACTCGCATTCCGGGATATGATTATATGGTGATGGTGAGGCATGGACTTTATTTTACAGTGTATAGTAAGATTGTGAATGTATCCGTGAAAAAGGGAGATATAGTTACTACCGGTCAGATACTTGGTTATCTGTCAAAGGATGATCCTGAGCTTCATCTTGAAATCTGGCAGGATAAAAACAAATTGGATCCGGAGAGCTGGATAGCAAAAAAGTGAAAAGTGTACTTCGACCTGCTTAACACCTCCTCGTGCTACAGCTCAGCA
>JBDSPM010000264.1:0-5101 GCA_039930325.1 Saprospiraceae bacterium | reverse complement strand
CGATAAAAACAAATTGATTGAAAGACAGTATTGCAAATCCACCTACATCAAAAGGAATCCCGGGTCCGACCGCTGACCAACTAAGGCCATTATCTGAAGAGACATAATTGTTATTGTAATTGCTGGCATAAAAGTGATTGTTCCCTCCAGCTCCCATTGCAATAACATCCATAACAGATGTATTGACTAATGTCCAGTTCACTCCGCTATTCGTCGAACGCCATATACCGCTTCCCAGCGTTGGTGAAAATATTCCGGTGACCACTACATTGGCATTTACAGCAAGACCGGATGAATACAACACTTGGCTTCCTGCGATATTGGTAGCGGCCCATGTCAGGCCATTGTTAGATGAATAATAAATTCCCTCAGTCGTAGCTGCTATCACTTTAGTTCCTGATAAGGCTAATGTATTGATGCATGCAAATCCAGTCCCCGCCTGCACAGGCAATCCACTCGTGATATGAGTCCACGTGGAGCCATTGTCTGCAGATCGATATAACCCATACCCACAGGCTCCTGCGAGAATAATATTAGGGGCAGGATTGAGCATCGCAAAGATGATGGCATTTGAAAGGGTATCAAGTGGATTGGCCGTTCCGGTTTTCGTCCACGTATCACCTTGGTTAGTGCTTGAATACACGCCATCATTATGTGTCCCGGAATAAATGGTATTCCCAATCACAAGAAGAGCATTATCAATAGTTGAAGCTGCTTCAAACTGATTTAATGGAACCTGTGTCCATGTAGAACCTTTATTTGAAGATTTATAAATACCAATTTCTTCACAAGAAATTAAAAAGTTGGGGCCACTGATCCTGAAATTATAATTGTATCGTTTTCCAAAACGAAGGCCTGATGAAGGCAGATTAGTCCATGAAACTCCCCAATTCAGAGAACGGAATATTCCCTCTGAATGAGCCGCATAGATTGTATCATTTTTTCTGTCAATGCCGAGGATGTCAATTTGGGAATTAGGATCGAGCAAATTGGCATTACTCCATGTAACACCACCGTTGTGCGTCCAGAATGTATTTGAACCTGCAACTGCAATGACTGTGTCCCCTTTCTGAAGTATCTGATCAATCGTATAAAATGCAGTAGGTCCATTGTCCACAAACCAATTATTTCCAAAATCAAATGTGTAAAAGAGATAATTATCGGCCTCTACAGTGAGCCTGGAAGCAGCGTAAAACATCGCGTATATCGAAGATGAGCCAAGCGCACCACCATTCGCATTTGTCCATGAAGTACCCTGGTTAGAAGATTTATAAACACCCTGTCCTACTGTACCCGCGAAGAGCTGGCCTGCGGCTACCAGTAATCTATTAACGGACTTATCCTGGATACCTGCATTCGCAGCTACCCATGTCGCACCCTGGTTAGAAGACCGGTATACGCCGTCTGTTCCTGTATCAGTAGCACCGGTACCAGCATAGATATAGGTTCCATCGCCGGCAAGTGAAAGCACCTGCCTGTTGTCAATTCCAGTATTCGCAGCGACCCAAGTATTGCCATTATCAGAACTTTTATACACACCCTGAGCATCAGTACCTACATAAAGGACATTGCCGGATTCATAAAATTGTGTAGCTCTGATTCCCGGTGGACCATTGGTTTTAGCCCATTGTGCAGATAAAGGCAAAGCGCCATAAAGGAGGAAACACAGAATACCGTAAATTCTTGTATTCATGGTCCATAGTTTTACTTAATTTTTCACATCTACATTTCCCTGTCCAAGAAAATATGTAGCAGAAGCTGCAACCAATGAGCGAGAAAGGTGCAATGGTAACAGATCTTTTTTATCTCAATTTAACAAGACATGCCAGCGGACATGTTATATAATTACAATAAAAGGTTTCATCATTCCGATTGACGATTGACGAAGTCAGCCCCAACTTAATTTGGAATTGGATCTCACCATCCAGTTCTTCCTCTGCGATTTTTTGCAGGGTGAATAGCTAACTAAGGATTATCAGCAAATAATTATTGTATATTTCATTCTTCCAAATGAAAGTCAGACTTAATTATGCCAATTCTAAATCACAACTCTCTTTTTTTCAATTCCAAACTTAGACTTGTTCTATTTCTTGGAATCCTCGCTATCGAAAGCATATCGAATGCACAGTCTGTGTATTTCGTCAATGCTGGGGCAGCACAGGGAGGTGATGGTCTTTCATGGTCTTCTGCAATTAATGACCTTCAGCACGTAATGGATATTGCCTGCAATGATACCAATGCGGAAATTTGGGTTGCCAGGGGCACTTACTACCCCAATAAAAATATAGGTGATTCTTCAACAGGTTCAAAGGACCGAAGCAATACTTTTTTACTCTGCAATCATGTCGCATTATATGGAGGATTTATAGGTGATGAGGTGATTCGGGATGAAAGAAATTGGGATCTGAATATTACTGTCCTTAGTGGCGACATTGACTCGCTTCCTGCCGTAGATTCCACAAATGCTTATCAGGTTGTCTCCGTTTTTTTCGCGGACAGTACAGTAGTATTAGATGGCTTTACGATATCGGATGGCTACGCAAATAATGAAGATAATGAGAAATTTGATTTTTCCATCGGAGGTGGTATCAATCTTAAAGGGAGTACCTGTACAGTTCAAAATTGCACCATTACCGAAAACCATGCACAAACAGGTGCGGGAATAGAAGCAGACAGTTGTGCACTAATGGTGAATAACTGCACTTTCCGTCACAATGAAACCATTCTCAACTTTGGAAGTGGTGGAGGAGCTAGCATGGAATCGGATGCTTCTACTTTTATCGATTGTCTATTTGACCTTAATCATTCACTATCGTCCGGTGGAGGCCTGACCACGCGCTCCAATTCATCTACCAATTTAATACGCTGCACATTCCAAAACAATTCCTCACCGAGAGGAGGGGGACTTTCGACCAGTTTTACCAATGCGCTTGAAATGGTGGATTGCATTTTCACAGGAAATCTCGGTACAGCAGATGGTGGTGCCATTTATAATAATGTCAACAAACTGACGACCTTTCATAACTGCGTGTTTAACGGAAATGAAACCAACGGATCGGGCGGAGCTATATACTGCAATGGTTCAGATCGGATTGAACTCTTTGATTGTGATATCTCCAACAATAAAGCATATAACGGTGGTGGGGTTTACCTGTCTTTTTCACTTGGAGTCATACAGAATACCACTATCAGGGGAAATGAAGCTAATTCCGGCGGAGGCATTTCATCACTCCGTGCCTTGATGGATCTTAACAATAGTGTCATCAGTGGCAACCTGGCAGAAGAAACCGGAGGAGCTATAGAAATACAAAGCAGCGTTACGAAATTGACAAATACTACGCTAAGCGGGAACGAGGCAGGCACAGATGGAGGTGCGTTATACCTCGATGGATCTGCCGGAAATACCTATACAGTGATAAATAATTCTATCCTATGGAACAACGAGGCATCGTTTGATACTGCCTCATCTTCTGCTTCAATATTTATCAGTAACAATGTATTTACAAAAATTGCATCCAGTCTTATTGCTAACTCAGGGGGAAGTGAAAATTGGAACAGTGGACTTGGCCTTGATAGCGGAAATAATATTGATGTTAATCCACTTTTTGTGGAAAATATTTTAATTGATACAATCCCGGTTACTTCCGGAGATTTTCACCTTACCATAAATTCTCCCGCGATCAACGCAGGTTCGATAGATACAACAGGTTTATACATAAAGATGACAGATGCCGATGGCTATGAAAGAATAGTGGATGGAAGAATCGATATGGGTGCTTATGAATTCCAGGAAGTAAGCACGGTTCCTATTTGTATTATTAGCGGACCTGACATCATTACCGCTTTTACAATGGCTGAATATATCGGCCCGGTAGGTATGGCTTCATATTCATGGACAGCTGCTGGAAATGGAAATATTATTGGGTCACCACAAAATCAGACGCTCACAATCGTAGCAGGTGCGGTCAGTTCATTTTTAGTAACACTCTCTGTTGTCGACATAGTTGGAATTGAAACTACATGTGCTCTCAAAGTAAACATCCAACCTGATTGTGCTTTATACGACCATGCCCAGGTGATTTATGTAAATGCAAATGCGACAGGAGCAAATAATGGCATCAACTGGACAGATGCATTTGCTGAATTAAAAGATGCACTTCAAATTGATTGTCCTGCTATCAAAGAAATCTGGGTAGCTGCAGGCACATATTACCCTGAATATTTTTCTCCGGACAGACTTGTCACCTTCCAGTTAAAAAACGGAATCGGGCTCTATGGTGGATTTGCCGGTGATGAAACTTTGCTGAAAGAAAGAAACTGGATCATGAACCCGGCAATCTTGAGCGGGGACAGGGACAGGGATGGAGATAATACCGCGAATTCGTATAATGTTGTCGTTGGATCGGGAACAGACAGTACTGCTGTTCTGGATGGCTTTACCATCACAGCTGGTAAAGCTGATAGTTATGTTAGAAACCAACGTGAATCTGCTGGCGCTGGTATTTACTTATCCAATGCATCACCTGTCATCCGAAATTGTACGATCAGCGACAACACTTCTGCTGATGGGAGTGCGGGTCTTTATAATTCCAATTCAGCACCTTCTATATCCAATTGCATATTTATCCATAATTCTGCTACAGATGGTATCTCGGGCGGAATGAAGAATTCGAATAAATCATCACCCGCCATCACGGACTGTTTTTTCATAGAAAATATGGCCAGGAGATCAGGCGGCGGGATGGGTAATTATGATTCCTCTCCTACTCTAGTCAATTGTCACTTCGATAAAAATACTGTACTGTCGGGCCAGGGCGGCGGTATGAACAACAGTTCATCAATTCCGGTATTGATCAACTGCACATTTACCGAAAATTCAGCCCGAAATGGTGCCGGCATTTATAATAGTACATCATCTCCTAAACTGGACGATTGTACATTCAACAACAATAAAGGACGGGATGGTTGTGGTATGTTTAATACAGGGGGCGCACCTCAATTGACCAACTGTCATTTCACAGGCAATAAAACATCTTCTGGTGGACGAGGGGGCGGCATGTTAAATCAATTTTCAAGTGCTCCTGTTTTAACAGGCTGCGTT
>JBDSPM010000263.1:0-4887 GCA_039930325.1 Saprospiraceae bacterium | reverse complement strand
CTTCGACAAGCTCAGGGACCATCAGAATTTTGTCAATTGGAGTTATTTCATTGATAGAACTAATACCCTTCGAAAGTCTCAGGGATCGCATCATTTCATTTCGAAAACGCTCAGCGACCATCATCGTTTCGCTTCGATACTTCGACCTGCTGGACACTTTCCTCGTGCTATGGATTCGACACTCGCATCCTTTCTCGCATCCAGCTCACCACGGCGCAGCTCATTAACCGCTCCGCTCAGCGACCGATGGAGATTCTCAATGGATGTTTCGGCTACGGCTTAACATTTGACGGAGAATTTCTGATCTTATGTATTGATTGAGCGATAGCCGAAATCAAAAGGGAAAAATCTTAAATGGTCGCTGAGCGTTAGCCGAAGCGAACATCTGTCACATTACACAATCTTCATCACCCTTTGCTTCATGAGCTCGATAGCCTCCTGCTTGCTGCTGAATGTATTGTCAATATTGACGAGATTATCAGCCAGCTTATCATACCGCTTGTTCATCAGCCAGAAGAATATATGCAGGTAGTGTATTCCATCAAATATGAAAGTCTTATTTTTCTTAAACTGTTCCTTGTTTTTTAAAAAGGTGCTCGGTATATCTGTATAATGGAGCGCCGGATTCAAATGGTGGATCGAGTGGTACCCATCATTCCAGCAATTTTGATTGTATACATTATTGATGCAGTTGTAGACACTGCTGAAATGTCCATCCGGATTACTTTTGTCGATGAACGAATGTTGTGTCCAGTTGCCCATCATGCTGATCAGACGCGAATAAATCACCGGAATGATAAAGATCATCAAAGTGGCTTTAAAATTGACAAAGCTCATCGCCAAAGCAAATACATAAAAAGAAAATTCTCCTATAGTAAAGCGTCTATATACTTTTTTACGCTTCCGGCGGAAGAGATACATAAAGGTGTCGACCATGCCAAGGAATAAAAAACGGAAAAAGTACCGGAGGAAATCAATGGGGTTATCGCGACGATATTTAAGTGTACTGCTCGCATCATCTTCCATGTTATTTTCCACATGATGCATGACGATGTGATGGGCAAAATACGTTTCCGGTGTACCGCCAAAAAATGGAGCAACGATCCACGTGATGTACGTATGCATCCATGTATATTGTTTTTTGAACATCGCCCTGTGACACATGCAATGAAACATTAATCCAAAACGGCCCTTGAAATAAGACTGGGATAGATACGCGTATGGAATGAAGGCAAGCCACCACCAAATTCCCTGAAATACCGGAGTGAACAACAAGATGGCCCACGGAATGACGGTCAGATGGATACGGGTCAACAAATCCACAAAAGGAAGATCCCGTGCATCATTGAGATATTTCAGCCAGAATGTTTCGTAAGCGGTATATTTTTCTTTTGGAACATATTGTGGATCCGTAATGGTCGTCAGAAGCTTCATACTATTTGGTTAATGTTGATCTATAAATCGTTCTTTGCAGGCTATGCTAAACTATCAATCAAATATTAGAATACGACTGATTTAAAAAACAAATTAGCTTGAAAATATGATCAGAATATGGGAGAATGAACATGCAAAATCTTCGGGGACAAAGTAGGAAGGCCATACAAAAGCACCCAAAGCGAACTATTTCATCACAAAGTAACGAATTCCGGTTAATATTTAGTTCGGAACACAGCATATTATATCAAAGAAGATGAATTCATGTCATGTAACCGGCTAAAGGCAAGATTGAAATTTGTTGATGAAATATATTTTAAGAATCGGCTGCCCAATGTCTATTATGATGATTCTTGTTTTTTAAAGATCCATTCTCGATGAAAGCTATATACCATTCCATATAAAGACACCGCCGTAGAAATGAGATAAAACAGGAACCCGATGGCAACTGCTTTTTCTGTATGAATATCAAGCCACTGGGCTCCATACATGAAGGTAAGCTCCCTGGCACCGGCTCCTCCGATCGTGAATGGAAGCATTGCCACAAGTGATGAAACCAGAAACAATATCAAATAATCAGGCCAGTGCGGTCCTTGTCCTAAAGCTAAAACCAATCCGAGTGTGGCAACGGCCTGTGCACCCTGAACCCCTATTGATTGCAATGTGGTCTGTATCCAGACTGTAGAAATATTCCCTTTTGCCCATCGATAGATCCACCAGCTGGTCAACAGGCTGATAAAAAAGCCGGGGACGACGATATACCAGTAGTGCTGAAGTTCAGGGACCCACAAAAGAAGGATGAGGCAGAGCTGACCCAATGCAATAGCACCTGAAATGCGATCTAATAATGTCACAACAAACATTCGCCTGAAGGGTGTCCGGAATTCTTCCATCAACACTTTAATCTTATATCCATCTCCACTGATGCCTCCCGGTAAGAGCAAATTGTAGTACATCCCTAGCCAGTATAACCGGAGATTTTGGCGGGTGGGTAGCCGAATGCCTTCTGTACTTAGCAATAAGTTGAACCGGAAAGCAGAAATGATTTTTGATATAATAAACCAGATGACAGCCCATATCAACCAAAGCGGATGAGCAGCCCCGATAGTCTGAAGCAATAATTTCTCATCAATCTTTCGGACTATGATGATGATAATGATTACGGAAATAGCAAGCTTCAGAAGCGTCTTCAGCGGACCGGGTATATTTATTTTTAGGTCTTTTATATTCATATTATTGAAATCACCTGCAGCTTGTATAGCTATCTTGTTGCCTCAATCATGATCTGCTTTCATCAACGAGATGATTTGCCCCCGCTCTAAAAGTAATGAATCCACTTGTTTGCCGCAGAAACCCGGATACAAACATAAATCGACAAGATAATATGCGGTGCTATCTGGAATGTCGTAAGCTTTATGGATGACCTGTTGTGTATAATCTGAAGTATAATATCTGGCCACTTCATGCATTTCAGTTTGCCCGTATACGTACCATGTTTTATCACCATGGCTTTGGGCCAATCGCCTTGCATCTTCCCTGCAAATATTTTCTGCGAATCCATGGCCACGTAACGGAAGGATGACCATATTAAAAACCGAGCGAGTCACCAGCAAGGCCAGTATTAACCACATAAACATTTTTCCAGGATCGAAAAGAATACCAAAAAAGCAGATGATGCTCATGATTGAGCCTATGATCCAAACAGGGATGATTCCATTTAGTGCAATCACTTTTGCATGGAGCGGCATCACTAAAATGGCGATAGTGGCCATTGCCGGAAGCAGTGAAAAGAGATACTGAAACATCCTCCACCATTGTTGACTTTTATCTTTTGTCCGCATCAACAGGTACATGCCGATCACATTAAACAAAGGGAGAAACATCAGCAAATACCTGGGATAAACCTCCACTGAAAGCCAGTAAACCGGCAGATTCACAGCCAGCATCCAGAAGCAAAAATATACGAAAGCATTATTTTGGATCCACTGTCTGAACCGTGGATGAAAAAAAGTAGCTATCAATAATGACCATGGAATAAAATGATAGGATTGCTCAACAGGGAAAGTAAATATATGAGCCAGTGTTTTTAAAATCCCATGATGTACGACGGTGCGCTGAACTGACTGGTCAAGTAAAATAGAAAAAACTTTTTCCAGTGAAACCTGACTTGCATACGTCAGATAATATGTCATCACGGGCAACAAACCCATACCGATGCCAATAAAATGATGTGCAGAAAAAATTTTCTTCCGGAACACCCGGAAAAAAAATAAAGTTGTAACGAGTGATAAGGCCTGGAATACTGCAGCAGGTAGTCCTTTTAATAAAAAAGCAATTGAACAAAGAAAATAAGATAGCACAAACATAGATTTCCATCGACCTGCCTTGCCAAGATGATAAAGGATCATAAAATTTAAAAAAATCACCCACGAAAAACAAATGTCGATCAAACCGAGCATGCTGTCCCAGAAAAGGATTCTTCCACTGGTCAACAACATGAAGGCTAATGATACAGAGGTCAGCCTGTCAAAATGTTTCCGGGAATAGAAATAGACAGTCAGGGCAAAAAGGCATAGAAAAAAAATCGTAGTCAATCGAGTGGGCCATTCTCCAAAATGACCAAACATGATTGACATCGCCAATATCAACCAATTGTATAGTGGAGGTTTGTTATAATACGCCTCCCCATTGAGGGTTGGAACCAGATAATGCCCAGATAATTTCATTTCAAGTGCTACCAGCGTGCGGATACCTTCATCGCCAATAAACGCAAGATTGCCAAGATTCAGAAAGAAAGCAGGGATGCAAAGCAGAATGGCGACAACCGTCAGTTGTTCATTGGAAATCTTCTGGAAATAGCGCCTGATCAATTCCATATTGTGCCTGGAGCAATTTGAGGCAAAGATGACATATTAAAATGTCCGGAATGGTATCAGGTAATTCGAATTTATTGAAAATAGAAAATTTACATCAGACAGGAGGTAAAAAGAAGAGAGCGATCAGTGATGATCGCTCTCTATTGCGTATGCTCCCTCAAGATACCCAATTTCTTAGATTGAATAAATCAACCCTTTATATTGTGGAGTGATCTTTTTGTGGAAGATCACTCAGCACATACGCACGCTCCCTCAACATGCGTAATATGTTTATGAATCTTATGTCAAAATTGGGCTAGCGGTTTAAAATGCTAGTGTGCTTTAAGTTGATTCTCGTGTTGATACAAATGTATAATGGTTCATTTAAGTTTGAGTTACATAATTTTTACAAAATGTTTCATAATTCAGTGTTTTTTATTTCTTGCCGTTTAAAAAACTCATTAACAAAGGCTTATACCAGACTTTGCTTTAAAAATTAAACCTTATCAGGTCCTTCACGTTATGATTTATTCAGGCACAAACTAATACCTGGCTGTAATTTTTTAAATCAAAAAAAAGTAAATCATGAAAAAGACTT
>JBDSPM010000262.1:0-5697 GCA_039930325.1 Saprospiraceae bacterium | reverse complement strand
CGCTCCCGGCAAGATTTTTTACTATAAAGGATACCTGCTCATAAATGAAATGCATAAGGGAATCCACGTCATTGACAATGCCAACCCATCATCACCTGTCAACATTGGGTTCATCGATGTACCGGGTTCGTTGGATATGGCAGTACATAATGATGTACTCTATGTAGACAGCTATCTTGATTTAGTTGGTATTGACATTTCGCATCCGACGGTTCCTGTTGAAGTGAACAGGGTCAATGATGTATTCCAAAGCTTCTATTCATTTGATGATCAATTGGGTTACCTCGTTGAGTATGTGCCCACTCCGACAAAGTTTACTATTGATTGTAGTAACAATAACTGGGGCAGGCAAATGTGGATGGAAGGTGATCTGGTCATGATTAAAACCGGATCCTTTGATCTTGGATTAAATTCAGGTTCTGCAGTTAGTAGCAATGTTGTAGCCGGAGGTTCAATGGCCAGGTTTACGACTACTGATGAGTACTTATATGCTATTGATGGGGCTCAGATCAAAATATTTGATGTCAGGCAATCATTACCTGTACTTAAAAATAAAATAGATGTTCAATGGGGGATCGAAACCTTGTTTCCGATGGCCGGCAATCTCTTCATTGGATCCAATTCAGGATTACTGATATATGATATTTCAAATCCGGAAGCACCTGCGTACCGTTCTACTTTCAGCCATGCCACTGCATGCGATCCGGTCGCCGTATCAGGTCACACGGCATATGTAACGCTGAGAGATGGAACTCCGTGCGAGGGATTTGTCAATCAGCTCGATGTCATCGATGTCACTAATCTCGACAATCCATCCCTGATCAAATCATATCAAATGCAAAATCCGCATGGGCTTTCTATAGTGGACAATACACTTTACCTCTGTGAAGGAATAGCAGGACTAAAAACATTTGATATCACGGACAATAATCATATCGATCAGCATCTCCTCGACAACGTATCCGGTTTCTTCGGATGGGATGTCATCGTTTTGCCTCCCGGAGATCTCGCGATGATAATCGGTTCAGATGGCTTGTATCAGTTTGATGCAAAAGACAGAAGCGATCTGAAACAGTTGAGTGTGATATCAATTTCCAAATAAGGATTGAGTGAAGGGAAGTTCTCTTCCTGAATGCGAAAGGGGAGAGGACTTCTTTTTGAAAGCTTTGAAAAACACATAGTATGAAATTCAAATACCTTCTGTTCATTTTCATCCTTGGTTTTGTATTTGTACAGGATATAGTAAGCCAGATCGATAGCTCTAAAGTGACTGATATTGTTTGGCTGAAAGATGGAAGCAAGCTTACGGGCACGATTTTGAAATGGGATCTTGAACGAGGGATGACCTTTAAGCTTTTGACCGGTGCTGAAATCATTATTCCCAAAAAGGAAATTCACAAAGTGATCCAGGATATTCCTTTAGTTACAGGCGTCACAGGATCGCAGCCTGTATATGCGTTTGTAAAGCCGGACAGAATCTATGCATTCAAAGAAAAGGGATGGTATCAGAATACATCAGGTTTTATCAATGTATCTTTCAGTGGAGGTGCAGGGATTCATCATGCCATGGGATATCGATTCAACAGGATGATAGGAGTTGGTATAGGCACAGGTATAGAGACGCACGATTTCTCTGATGTCAGAAATATTATTCCGATGTATGCTGAGGCAAGAGGATTTTTCCTTCCAAATAAAATCAGCCCATATTATGCTTTGAAGATCGGGTATGGATTTGCATTAGTAAATAAGTCCAGGTGGACAACTGCGGCAACCGGGGGCTTTCATATCAGTCCTGAGCTTGGTGTCAGATTCGGAGGCGGTGATGTAAGTTATTATCTCGGAGTTGAATATAAATTGCAAAACGCGACGTATACCTACAATAATTTTGATTTTGGCGGAGGAAATGTTACTGATAAGATAAGCTATCGACGAATTGAATTGCGAACAGGGTTATTATTTTAATCTGAAATAAATAATTAATGAAATTAGGATACAAATTAATTGCAATCTTATTACCTGTCTTTGTTGCAGCCATATGGGGCTGCGAACAGGATGGTACATGTGGATTTGGAGAACAAACGGATTATGTAGTATTTGGTAGCTTTTATGGATATTGTATTGGAGAAGGATGCATTGATATTTATAAAATTGATCAAACGCATTTATTCGAAGATACACTGGATATGTATCCGCAAAGCGATGATTTTTATCCGGGTCATTTTACAACACGATGGGCAAACGAAAAATTTGAGCTTGTAAAAGATCTGAAACTTTTTTTTCCTGAATCGCTGCTAAATGAAACTGAAGTCATACAGGGACATCCTGATGCCGGGGATTGGGGAGGCATTTATTTTGAAATAAAAAGAGGTAATACGCATCGCTTTTGGTTGCTGGATCAAAGAGATGAAGATATGCCAGCTGATTACAATGCATTTGTTGATAAAATCAATGAAAAGATAACCCTGATCAATCAATAATATCCACCAGGGGTTGATGTAGGTTACTAAATAGATGTAAGAAAAAAGAAATTGTCGGAAGCTGAGCTCATACAAGGATGTATTCGTAATGACCGTAAATGTCAGGAGCATCTGTATAAGCAACATTTTCCGGTGATGATGGCTATGTGTCTGAAGTACACCAAAGATGAAGACAAAGCACTTTTGATTTTGAATGATGGTTTTTTAAAAGTGTTTCAAAAAATAGGAACCTTCAGAAGTGAGGGTTCCCTGCAGGGCTGGATCAGAAGATTGATCTACCATACCCTGGCAGATTTTTATAAAAAGGAAAATAGTTACATCCGGTTTATTCAATTTGAAACGCCTGACGAACGTCACGTTCAGACCACACAGGGAGATCCGCTTGAATTCCAGGATTTAATCGGTCTCCTTGATCGGATACCCGGGAGATCCGCAGAAGTATTCAGGCTGTTCGCGATCGAAGGCTATTCACATGAAGAGATTGGTGAAAAAATGAATATCAGCACAGGCACATCTAAATGGCACCTGTCGAATGCAAGAGAAAGATTAAGGTCTTTAATATTAAACGAAAATCATGCAAGAACGTCCTCAATATAAAATCACACCCGAACAAGGCTGGTCTCACATGCAGACCCTCCTTGGTAAATCCATGCCGGTTCCATACAGGTCTCGTCGGTTTATTATATTCTGGTGGACGAGTGCAGCCGGCGCATTAGCTATTATTGGTTCAATCTTGTTAATGAAGCATGCCGGTAATGCAACGGATGTCCATCCATTGAATACTCCTGGAACTGAAATTGCAAAGAGCGAAATTCAAGTATCAAATATCACTGGTGAACCTTCTTCATCCCGATCGATTGAAAATACGGATTCAGGCGATAGTCAGCATAATTCTGTAAATGCTGGATTCGAGAATAAAAAAAGCATAACCTCTGTGACTTCTTCACCAAACCATAAATTAGTTATAAAAAATAAAATTCAGACTGCATATATAGTTAGTAAGAAAAATACCCTGGCGTCTTCAGAAAGGGAGATTCAGAATAACGTACCTGCTACACAACATACTATTGCTATTACTAATATTGAAGAAAATCCTAACCAGGTAGTCATATCTGAAAACGAATCAACGACTGCTACTTTGATCTCAGGAGTATCAAATGGAAGACTGGTTCGAAAAAACAATTGGGTGACAGATTTTCTCCCAATGACTGATGCCCAGGATGATCGATTTTCTAATCCGAACATTGAAGAAATAATGCCCGGTAAAATATATGTTTCTCATAAAGCACATCCATTCCATCCCGGTATCACCCTAGGCGCAATAGCGGGCAGCCAATATGGTTTAGGCATGAATGGTGCGGTAGGGACAGACTATGTGCTAAATTCAAGAATAACCCTGACCGGAAGTTTTGGCGCCAGGTCGTATCGGCCGGGTTTATTGCAAAATCAGAATGACAAAGCATTGGTTAATGACATAGTCAGAACAGATTCAAATTATGCTGAAACATACCTCCCCGGCGAAAAAGTTAATTCGTCAACGGATTATAATTCTATTAACCATTTTGTTCAATCCATTCGTCAATGGGAGTTCAGTGCAGGATTGAAATATTCAATTTCGAAAAAATTATATGCAACCGGAGGCATGACTTTTGGTTTTGGCACCTCCGCAAGAAGTGAATATCCTATTGTAACGTTTCCCGTTAACCAGTCTGTTGCAGATATCAATGTTTCAACCTCGTTCCCATATACGATCGTGCGATCTAACATGATGTCAGTTTATGGCGGTATTGGGTATCATATTAACCGGCACGTAAGTGTTTCTATGCAGTGGACTCAGGGCCTGAATCATTACCTTCTAAATGAACAGGTAAGCAGTATAATTTTGACGTCTAAAAGATCCGATTATATCCGTGGAATAAACATGGGTTTTACCCTCAATTTATAACTCGATAGAATACAATACCAGACTAAGTTAGAGGTCATATTTAATAATTGCATCACTAGACACATCCATCATGAAATCACTAAAAGCCAATATCATATTTTCTTCATTCCTGGTTTTACTTTTTCTTTCATCCTGTAAAAAGGAAGACTGTGGTGATCCAACTTCGCTCACCGATCCGGTTTATTTTCAGTTCGAAGCTAAAAACTATGCATGGGGAATTTTTCATGCAGGATGGTTCATAGATCAAAATGGCAATTTTGATTATTTCAATCTTCCTGATCCATGGAAGGAACCGGATTCACTAGGCTATATTTCAAAAAACGACTTACTTACCAATCTGGAGCAAGCTGATTCTGTGGTGTATTCAATATCTATGCATGAATTACAAAACAAGGTCAGCCTCATTGACGATATCGATGAAAATAAACTATCTGAAATTGAACAGGTAGCCGCTGATACAGGCACCTCCAGTCTTTATTGTTACAAATGGGATAACGTAAAAGGAAAATACAAACGCATTATATTGGAAACCGAAGGCGACTTTCGTCAATTCAATCTGGATCCAGAAGCTCAGGAACTAGCCTCATGGCTGATCGCCCTTGGAAAAGAAGGGGGCATCCTGGACTGGCATTAATCAGTGTTGTCCTGAATTCCGTTTTAGGATTAGTAGTGTAGGATATATTTTCTTACGTGCCTACGTTCTTACGCTCTTACAAATGGAGCCTGGCTTTCCTGCCCAGGAGGATATCATCTGACTCAGGTCGATCGGGATCAGGCAGGCAGCAATCAACCGGGCAAACGGCGGCGCATTGTGGCTCATCGTGAAATCCCTTGCATTCAGTACACTTGTCAGGGACAATGTAGTAATATTCTGTAGACACCGGCTCAAGCCGGTCATCAACATCCACGATTGTCCCGTCTTCAAGTTCATAAGAACCTGTTAGCTTGGTGCCATCCTTCATAGCCCACTGAATACCACCTTCATAAATCGCATTATTCGGACATTCGGGTTCGCAGGCGCCGCAATTGATACAATCGTCAGTAATATATATGGCCATGAGTATCCTGTTCTTTGGATAGGCTAACAAAGGTAAGATATCGTTCGTTCATTACCGGGGTCAGCCAACAGTTCAAAAAAAGCATTAAGAATGCTATGTTAATTATGGCCGGGGAGCTTTGACATTCAGGAGATTACGACCTCGTGGCACGAGTACTCGTGGCACCAGTAACGTAAGCCGTTGTTTCTTACCCTATGGGGAAGTCGGATTCTATCTA
>JBDSPM010000261.1:0-2953 GCA_039930325.1 Saprospiraceae bacterium | reverse complement strand
TTCCACCGCTTCCATTGATAGAAACTCGGTTGAATGTATTTTTAAAATATTCAAAAGCGGTACCTGCATTAGCATGCGCTGATACCTGAAGATTCGACCAGTTGTTATTTGTATTGGACACCTGGATTACCGTAAAATTTGATTTCTGAGGAGATCCATTTTGTCCATCTAATGTCCAGATGACGCCGGCAGGTTCATTAGGTATTACAGACTGGTTAGCATCAAACATTGCCGTCCTGCTGGCATCTATCATAAAGAAGTTTGAGCCTACCAGATACGCATTTACGGTTTTGGTCTGCCCTGATAGATCCTGGTCCGAAACTGTAGTTGGCCCATCACCAAGAATAGCTGAAGTTATATTATACGTATTCTCATTTGCACCATGATGATTGACAACTTTAGACTTTGCGTGGAGCTTATAAAGCTGACTCGGGAAAATCGAACATAATTGAGAAAATGCATTGACGATTTCCAACGATGTGGCATTGACAAATAAAGTCCAGTGGTCAAGCATATTTGGATGCATATCGATTTCATATGTTAGTACCAGCTTTCCATTTACCGGATACCAAACAAGTTGTGATGCATCTTCCGGATTGTGAAGTCCGTCGACATTTGGAATTGGCTGGAAATGAATTCCCTGTTCCGTGAGATATTTTTTAGACGCATCCATAGCCTTGTTTGCATTTAATGCAAAAGGAAGTTTGTCAGGTGTGGTCCCTGTCCATGCAAAACCATTCAAATCCCGTAGTTGTCCATTCTTAATATGAAGGATCATATCTTGTCCATGGATAGGTTTGCCAGCGAGAGTTTGTTGAATGCGGATATGCGTCATGTCATTCTGATCAGCGTCCTGTGATACTTCGCTCCATTCCATAGACCAGCTTTTTTTAAAAACAGATGTTGGAATGAGGTCCTTCATAAGATCATTCAATGAGGATCTCGAAGACCAAAGTTGATTGTCATGCAGATGGATCCACAAAGACCCGGATGTTGTAATCTTTTGAGACTCAATAACTTTATTCGTAACCTGAATGCTGCAAAGAGGCGATGGATTTACATGAGCAGATGGGCGCGATGCGGATCTCATTGATGGCAGACCGGGCGCGATTTCAATGGGCTGTGGTGTGTTATTCTGATGATTTACAATATGCTTGAAGGTGGCCTGTGCATTAATCCATGCAGCATAGAAAAGTAAAAAAAGTACGGAGGTAACTATTTTTTTCATGATTTCGATTTAGTAGATCTATATAGTAAATTATAAAAAACAACTGTATTATCATCGGGGTGAAATCCGGGTCGTCCCCATCCTATGCGATGGACTGGTTTGCCCGGAGAACGGTATTCAATAAAATAGTATAAATCGCCCGGCTGGTAGTGGTCAACTGTGTCCAATCCAAGCTCCTTATAATTTGTGAACATCTGGTCGACAAACTTGTCGGTCCATCTCGCCTGAAATGTGAAAGCGCTATCCCTGTAGTTTTTCTGAAAAAGCCTTCCGTCTTCCAGGAGTACAAAATGGGTCAGAATACCAGCAAATCCCCCACCCTGGCCAAAATGAAGCTGATCCCCTTTATACTGTCCCGGGAATTTTTGAGCAGGATGACATGCCCATCCATTTAGGATAAGCAATAAGGCTGTATAAAAATGAGTTCTGTGTATCAATCCAGGTGCAATGTGGTTAAAAAACTGTTAAGCCAGACTCAAAGTAAGCAATTTTAACTGATTTAATGACCACGTTCGTTATCTTTGATCAATCGATTAAATAACGTAAAAAATAATTCCAATGAAAAAATTTATTTTCTCATTTTTCCTTTTCTCTGTAATGGTCTTCAGCGCACAAGCACAACAAGCTTCCTGCTGCAAATCAGGTGCAAAAAAAAGTGCAGGTTGTGAAGCAAAAGCTCCATCTGCAGTAAGTACTGACAATTCAGCTTCTGCTCAAAAGGTAGCTGCAATGGATGAAACCATTGAAATGAGGACAGATCCTATCACAGGAAGTGTCTCCTATGTAAGAAAGGAAACTGTTTCTACAGATGGCAAAGTAACCTTCGTAAGCGTGAACTTTGATCCTGTAGCAAATGCATTTGTAAACGTATCACCATCTATGATGGCAGAAGGAACTACAGCAGCTCCTTGCGCTGGGAATGGAAGCTGTGCAAAAGGTGCCCGTGGTGGAAAATGCTGCTGTGCCAGTAAGGTTTCAACAACTAAACCAGAGAAAACCAAGAGTTAATACTGGAGTTGTTTAAGATAATGAAGCTGGTTCCAATGGCTGTTGGAACCAGCTTTTTTATTTGATAAAAGGGTATCGAAATGAATTTAAAAATGACTATTACGTAAATTGTGAATATACGTTAGATTTATAAATTTTACTAATATGTAACTTATTGAAAATAAACCGATAACAAAATTGTGATGTATTTAACCTTTATGGCCTAACTCCCGGGCTATCCAAATTGTTATAACTCAAATGACTTCGTATCTTTGTAGTCCTTACGTCTTCTTAAGAGCAATTCAAACAGGCAGTGATCAGGTATGACGCAACATTCAACCAACCTAAAGCCACAGTGGGTCGACAACATCATGGAAACGGTCGGAAACACACCGATGGTAAAGTTACATGGCTTGTCCAAGCTCTCCGGTTGCCTGGTCCTTGCAAAGCTTGAATCTTTTAATCCCGGCCTGAGCGCAAAAGACAGAATAGGTCATGCTGTCATCGAAGCAGCTGAAAAAGATGGCCTAATCCAACCCGGTGGCACCATCATCGAATCAACTTCAGGAAATACAGGCTATTCAATAGCCATGGCCTGCATAGTCAAGGGGTATAAATGCATTCTCACGACCACTGATAAAAGTGCTGAAGAAAAAATCACCACGCTACGAGCACTAGGCGCAGAAGTCATCGTTTGCCCAAATCATGTGCCTTCAGATGACCCTCAATCCTACTACA
>JBDSPM010000260.1:0-9180 GCA_039930325.1 Saprospiraceae bacterium | reverse complement strand
CACTACACTATTCTTTGGGAGGAAATATTTCTTTCATCCAAAGTGAAGTCACCGGATTAGGGACTGGAGGAGAACCCGTTTATTCCGGGTATGTCCAAAGTGCAAATGCCAATTCAGCTAAAACAGATGTAGGTCATCCGCTAGCTTCTTTCTTTGGTTATGTAACTGATGGTATCTTTCAGACACAGGCGGAAGTTGAAGCCGGTGCTTTTCAAAATGCCGGCACAGCACCTGGCGATATTCGATTTAAAGATTTGAATAGCGATGGGGTGATTGATGTCAGTGATCAGACCTATATCGGAAATCCAACACCAAAATTATCTTTTGGCATGAACGGTGATTTAGACTGGAAAGGTATTGAGCTGAGTGTATTCTTCCAGGGCACGCAGGGAAATGATATTTACAACAACACGGTTCGATATGATTTCACCTATGTAAACCGTCCAGCTTCAGTACTCAATCGTTGGACAGGGCCGGGAACATCCAACTCAGAACCACGAGTCAATTTGAGTGATGCAAATCAAAATGCCAGGGTTTCCGATCGCTTTATTGAAGATGGTTCGTATATAAGATTGAAAACACTTCAATTAGGGTATAATCTTCCGATAAGTTGGTTGAAAAAAATACATATCCAAAAGTTTAAAGCATATATCACAGGGCAAAACCTGCTGACGTTCACGAAGTATAGCGGACTTGATCCGGAAATAGGAAGTGTTGGGGGAAGTCTTGAATTAGGAATTGATCGAGGCTTCTATCCTCAGGCACGAACAGTGTTAGGTGGTGTAAGTGTAACATTTTAAAAAATGCAGATTATGAAAAAAAGAATATACTTTCTGCTGATTCCATTTACCATTATCTTTTCGGCATGTGAAAAAGATTTCCTGGACAAAGCACCTATTGTAGGCACTACGGAAGGGAATTTTTATCGTACTTCTGCTGATGCTGTTGCGGCTGTCAATGCAGCTTATGCTTCTCTGCAATTTCAACTCTCTCCTGGTGGTCACTTCCGCTGGTTCTGGGGAGATATTATGTCGGATGATGCCATTAAAGGAGGCTCGGGGGATAATGATGTCAACGCTCTTTTGCAATTAGAAACATTCAAAGGTCCTGCCAACACTGATCTTCTCGAAGCTGAGTGGGGTGCGGATTATGAAGGCATATACAGGGCCAATGTAGTATTGGAAAAAGTGCCTCCCATCCAGATGGATGAAAAATTGAAAGCCCGTATTTTAGGGGAAGCCAAATTTATCAGGGCATGGAATTTTTACAATCTCGTCATTATGTTCGGAGGAGTACCATTAGCGAATCACGTTTTAGCACCATCTGAATATACTATGCCTCGAGCGTCAGCTGATCAGGTTTGGGATCTGATTGAAAGTGATTTGAGCTCAGCTTCGAATGATTTATGGAAAAGAAGCGAATATCCTCAGGCTGATTTGGGCCGCATCACGAAAGGCGCTGCGCAAGCTCTCCTAGTGAAAGCATATCTATGGCGTGAGAAATGGGCTGAAGCAAAAACGACATCAGAAGCAATCATCAATAGTGGAGAATATCAGCTAGTCCCTGACTACGCTGACATCTTTCCGCTCTACGGAGAAAACAATGAAGAATCCATTTTTGAAATTCAGTATATGAATGCTTCCGGTGGCAACTGGGGCAAAAACAATGCGAATGAAGGAAGTTTCACAAATGTTTTTACGCGTGCTCGTGGCCAGTTTGCCGGATATGGATTTAATATTCCTACGCAGGATTTTGCCGATGAGTTTTTCAAGGAAGGATTTGAGGATCCACGTTTGAAATCTACTGTCTTCAGAATCGGTGATGACATGGGCGATCGCGGAAAATTTACCATTGATGCTACAGGAGGTGTTCCATACTTGTATTATTCAAAAAAATATTTCAGTAGTAAAACAGAAGATGCTCCCTTCGGGGATCCGAATCCAAATGGTGGATCCAATGATCGTGTTATCAGATATGCAGATGTATTGCTGATGCATGCTGAAGCCTCATATCATACCGGTGATGAAAATGCTGCCCGTACTTCACTCAATATGGTGAGGGCAAGGGCACAGGTTCCTGAAATTACGACTACAGGTGCTGCTTTACTTGAAGCGATATACAGAGAACGTCGTCTGGAATTAGGTCTTGAAGCCCATAGGTTTTTTGATTTGGTGCGAACACACCGTGCAGCACAGATATTAGGTTCATTAGGATTTGTGACAGGTGTGCATGAATTGTTTCCAATCCCACAATCACAGATCCAGGCGACGAATGGAGCTGTTACGCAGAATCCGGGATATTAAAATAACGAATAACGAATAACGAATAACGAATAACGAATAACGAATAACGAGCGCAGCGAAGATCTCGCCGAAGACGAAGTCAAGATGCGGGAACGAATAACACCACAGATTGCTCAGATGACATAGATTATTAAATCCTGATAATTAACACGATGCCAGATGCCAGATGCCAGATGCCAGACTCAACGACTCACCACTCACCACTCACTACTCACTACTCACTACTCACCACTCACAATTAACAACGCACAAAGAATGGTAAAAATCTTAGTCACAGCAATAATCATAACCACCCTCTTCACCGCGTGCGCTCCTGAGCGGGATGATGATATCAATCTACCGGCTACTCCTGCAGCACCTGAATTTACTGCAAAGGTGTTGGAGAGTGATTCGAATCGGGTCATTGTGACGAGCCTGACCGAAGGCAATTTTCAGCTTCTTTGGGATCTGCCCGGAGGAAATCCAAAAACATCCAATCAACAAATGGATACCATTTTGTATACGGATATAGGTGAATACACCATCACCTTGTTTGTTTCGAAAGCAGATGGAAGTGGAACCGTTTCTTCTTCTCAAAAAGTAAACATTCTAAAAGATGCTCCGCTTGAATGTACGGCTAAATTGAATCTTCTGACAGGATGTGGATCAGCAGCAAAATGCTGGACTTTTTCAACCGCAGCAGGGGCAGTAAAGGTTGGTCCTGCTTACGGTGATTTTTCATGGTATACATCTCCGGTCAATGGTTTGCAGGATGCGCAATATGATGATCATTATTGCTTTACGTTTGTGCATTTTGTTTTTCAAAATAATAATAGTGGACAGAGTGTAAATCCATGGAATGGATACGCAGTAGAAGATTATGATCCGGGCATAAGCGAATTTCAATATCTCGAAGGAACAGGAACAGAGGGAAGAGATCAGATCATCATTCCGGATGATCAATTCATGGGCACATGGGATACAGACAATGTGATGGATGTAATGAGCCTCACTGAACATGAGCTTGTCATTCGGGCGCGTGTACGTGCACAGAACGGAGTGCCTGCAGCAGAAGGCTGGTTTGAACACACTTTTGTATCGAATTGATGAAGAAAAGATCAGGCATACTATTGATTTCAGTTTTCGGTCTGGGCGCATTTCTCTTCTGGTCCACAGGAAATATCATGCCTACAGCTCCCGATAAATTGAAACTGGTGTGGTCGGATGAATTTGATTCAGGGACGATGCCTGATCCCACCAAGTGGTCTTATGATCTCGGGGATGGTTGTCCGGATATATGTGGATGGGGCAACAATGAATTGCAATACTATACTGAAAACAGGAAAGAAAATGTGCGTATTGAAGATGGTTATCTCGTCATTGAAGCACGACAGGAAAAAATGGGGTCGAAAGAATATACATCTGCCCGAGTAAAAAGTAAATTGAAAGGTGACTGGACATATGGACGGATTATCGTCAGGGCCAAACTACCTAAGGGTTTGGGAGTTTGGCCCGCCATATGGATGTTGCCGACGACATGGGCTTATGGGGGATGGCCTGCCAGCGGTGAAATCGATATTATGGAAAATGTAGGTTACATGCCAGATAGTCTGTTCGGCACTATTCACACCAAAAAATATAATGGTTCGATAGGCACTCAGGTAAGTAAGGGTATATTCTCGACGACATTGAGTGCTGATTTTCACAATTATGAAATCCAATGGGATAAACAGAAAATTGATTTTCTTTTTGATGATCAGTTATTCCAGACTTTTAAAAATGAGCATGAAGGTTCCGATGCCTGGCCATTTGATCAGCAGTTTCATTTACTGATGAATATTGCAGTGGGTGGAAACTGGGGAGGAAAGCATGGGGTGGATGTATCCATCTGGCCGCAGAGGATGTACGTGGATTTTGTGAGAGTATATCAGTAAGTAAAATAGTATTAAAAATATTTAATCTTAAAATAATGGATTCAAGAAATTCTAATATCCTGGTCGGCTGTTTTTTCGCATGCCTTTTTATTTTCATGACAAGTTGCATTGATGAAAATGATGGAACAGCAGGAAAGCTAAATCTCCCGGTGCTGCATGTCAGTGAAGTGACTACAGCGGAAGAAGATGAGGACAAAATCATTCATATAGAAGTAACGCTTACCGGGGACAATCAAACAAATGCTATCGTAACTGTCGCGGCTATTTCAGGCACTGCACAGACACCGGATGATTATACCCTACTGAATGGTGGTAAATTACAATTCAGCAAAGGTGAAACTTCAAAAACAATTGATATCAAAATCAAAGCTGATGAAGGCAAAGAACCACAGGAATCATTCCAGGTCAGGTTGTACAATCCCCAAAATTGTACGATAGAAAAAGATGTCATCATCATTACGATCAATGATGATGATGATAATGTAGCCGGTCTGACGATTCCATCAGGTGGACCTTCATCACCAGATCATTATGATGGATATAACCTCGTATGGCGTGATGAATTTGCAGGTGATGTGTTGAACTCGGCGGATTGGTCATTTGAAAATGGAAATGGATGCCCGAACAACTGTGGATGGGGAAATAATGAATCTGAATATTACCGGCCTGATAATATATCCCTCGTCAATGGATTCCTGGTGATCACAGCTAAGAAACAGCAATATGAAGGTTTTGAATATACCTCTTCAAAAATCGTAACAAAAGGAAAACAACAATTCAAATTCGGACGTATTGATATGCGCGCCGCTCTTCCTGAAGGGAAAGGTATTTGGCCTGCGCTTTGGATGCTGGGTTCCAATATTGATGCCGTAGGATGGCCCGCTTGCGGAGAATTTGATATCATGGAATTGACAGGTGATGTTCCGAATCGTGTGGTGGGTACTGTGCATTATGGATCAGACCTTGCCAACCATCATTACAACAGCGTATCGAAATTCGCAGGCAGCAATGATAGTTACCAGGAAAAATTTCATGTATATTCCCTCAACTGGGAAAATAACCTGGTTCAGTTTCTTGTGGACGATGAAATTTATTCAACGATCAGGCCTGCAGATCTTAATGGTCAACCCTGGCCATTTAATAAATTCTTTTATTTCATCTTTAATGTAGCTGTAGGAGGTGTATGGCCGGGCCAGCCGGATAGCAGCACAAAATTTCCACAGTATATGATTGTAGATTATGTGCGAGTGTTTCAGAAATGAAAAAGGTTTATGGGCTTTCATCTGATTATCTGTCATCTTTAATCTTCATCACATAAACTTTGCCCTCTTCAATTAACAAATATTCCCTGGAAGTCCCAAGTGTATCAATTAGGACGATATCATCTATCACTCGCACTCTCAGTTGCATAGTATGACCTACAACCTGGATAAAATCTTCAGGTTTATCGTTCTTCAGCCTATCAGGCCTTACCCAAATGGGGGAGATACCCGCTTCCATTTTTTCTCCTAACAGTGGGTCTGGATCGAATTCAAACATACCTGGATCTAAAGCAAACAACTCATTGATGGCACTTTCAATGTTAGTCATATCTATGCCATTCGCTTCACACCATGTTTTGCTCACACCGGCATGAGTAAACAGGATATTCTCGAACGAATAACAAAGTCGAAGAAGACCATTCGCCAAAGCCTCATGAAGCAAGGCTGATATTTCATCATAATATTGCCGTTGAAATCCTGTATAGATTTCAGAAGTCCAATCCAGGTAGTGAAAATCATGATTTCCCAACAACAAGATAACTTTATCAGGGTTTGTGCGCTTAAACGCACAGATTTCTTTGAAATTCGATATTTGTTCTTCAGCGCTGATCTCTTCCTTTGTATCAAAATAGTCGCCGATAAAAACAATTTTGTCATATACCTGATATCTCACGATATCTTTCCAATAAGGTCTTCCATGTGTATCTCCCAGAGCAATGAGTTTCATATCGGATTCATTTGGATTTAGGATGCAAAAGTAACTTTCAAATATTCAGATGTCAAGAGTGTGCCATCCAGGTATCCTCATGCACATTGCCATATTCCCATATTATCAAATTTCCATCCCGCAGGAGAACTGCATTATGACGGGATCTCTGTTGCACTTGGGCATTCTTATGTTCTCACACAATTCGTTACCTTTCACTTAGATGAACAAAGCGAAACCAAGCTCAATCCTTACCGACTACGATATCACACTCTTCCAGGGCGGCACACATGTAAAGCTTTATGAAAAGATGGGCTCGCATCCCGCGCAACAAGACGGTATAGAAGGTATGACCTTCGCGGTGTATGCACCTTCGGCAAAAAGAGTGTCGGTCATCGGTGATTTCAATCGCTGGCTCGCAGGAGTGCATGATCTCTATCCAAAGTGGGACAGCTCCGGTATATGGGAAGGTTTTATTCCTGATTTGAAACCTGGTGCTTTGTATAAATATGCAATCGAGTCGAACAACGGATGGAGAGGTATCAAAGCAGATCCTTTTGGCCGCATGCATGAACATCCTCCCTTGACGGCCACAGTCACATGGGCCGATGATTACAAATGGAATGATGCTGGATGGATGAAAATTCGTGGTGAACGAAATAAGATCAACACTCCTGTATCGACCTATGAAATGCATCTTTCTTCATGGCGAAAACATGGTGATGGAAGGGTGTATACATATCGGGAAATGGCAAACGAGCTACCTTCTTATCTCTCTGAAATGGGATTTACGCATGTAGAGTTTATGCCGATCATGGAGTATCCGTATGATCCTTCATGGGGATACCAGATCACGGGGTTTTTTGCACCGACCTGCAGATTTGGTACGCCGGAAGATTTCAAATATCTCATCGATCAACTGCACCAGCATGAGATAGGCGTGATTCTCGACTGGGTGCCATCCCATTTTCCAACAGACGCGCATGGCCTCGGTAATTTTGATGGAAGCTGCGTATATGAACATCCCGATTCCCGCAAAGGATTTCACCCGGATTGGCAGAGCCTGATTTTCAATTACGGACGCAATGAAGTAAAATCATTTCTTCTGAGCAATGCATTATTCTGGATCGATGAATTTCATGCAGATGGATTGCGTGTAGATGCTGTGGCCTCAATGATTTATCTTGATTATTCGCGCAAAGAAGGTGAATGGGAACCTAATGAATACGGTGGCCGCGAAAATCTTGAAGCCATTGAATTTCTAAAGGCCATGAACGAGATGGTGTATCATTATCATCCTGACATTCTCACCATTGCTGAAGAGTCAACTGCATTTGCAGGTGTTTCACATCCGACCTATGCGGGTGGACTTGGATTCGGGATGAAATGGATGATGGGATGGATGCATGATACGCTGAATTATTTCAAGCTGGATCCTTTATTCAGAAAGAGCGCCCATAATCAGATTACGTTTAGCATGATCTATGCATTTTCAGAAAATTACGTGCTGCCTTATTCGCATGATGAAGTCGTTCATGGCAAAGGCTCCTTATTGAGCCGCATGCCCGGTGAAGGAAAAGATCAGTTTGCAAATCTCAGGTTGATGTTGGGACACATGTTTATGCATCCGGGTGCCAAACTTCTTTTTATGGGTTGTGAATTTGGCCAACGCAATGAGTGGAATTTTGCAGGAATGTTGGATTGGAATGTATTGCAATACGAATCACATCAGGGGATACTGGAATGGGTGAAAACATTAAATCATTTATATCAAAATGAAAAAGCAATTCATGAAGCGGATACAAAACCGGAAGGCTTTAAATGGGTGAGAGTGGATGACTGGCAGCAAAGTGTATTGGCTTATGAAAGAATAGCCAGTGATGTAAATGATAAATTATTGATGATCATGAATATGACCCCCGTTGACAGGCCTGAATATCGCATAGGCCTTGAGGATGGATCAGGGGAATGGGAGATTATTGAAAATAGCGATAAAGAAATATTCTGGGGGAATGATCTCCCTATTTCAGAAAAAGTAACTATTGAAAATGTAAGTTGGGAACATAAGAATCATTCAATGGAATTTAATTTGCCTGGATTGACGTGTTTGATCTATAGATGGGTGCCAGGGAAACAAAAAGCATGGGGCATGGAGCATGGAGCAGGGAGTAAAAAAAAGGTGAAGGCCAAGGAAAAGGCGAAGGTTAAAGAATGAAAGCTAACGATATGGCTAGAGAATAAGAAGAATTAAAATCCTCTTTTTTCTAAGGGTTTACCAGTAAGTGTATTTAACAATTCTGCACTCGATCAGGATTTTGACCAAAATTGTTTCGGATCCTTCGTCTATCTTGGCTAAATATTTTTAAATTTATATGATTAGTTTATAATTTCCGTTATGGAATGAGTTTTAGAATAGACTTGGGAACTTACTCACTCTAAGAATGTTCTTTATCGCTTGATGCATCTTTGAAGAATTGAAAATTTATCAAATTGACTATTCAGGCACCTCATTATCACTCACTTCTTTATTTCAAAAGATTTCCTGGATCATCTCTTCCTGAAATTATTTGGCCGGTTCGTTTGGTGATTTTGCTTGTTCATCAACACAAATTGGTATTCATTTGAAAAATACCCTTTGCTTTATTCCTGCTTTCTGTATGTAGGAAGATGAGCTCGATTCGATTTTAATAACCTCTTTCTCGCCCACACTGATTAACCATTCACTCTTTCAACTAAATGTTGACAAGAACTTTTCGCAGGCTCCTTATTAAAATGATTCAACTTAAACGTAACAACACTACAATTCATCATTTTTTAAATCAACTGAAAATGGCAATAAGAATTAAGAAAACATATGTATGCAGAAATGTGGGAGACACGAATCTTCGCACGGATATTCCTAGCCACTACAAAGTGCAGGCAGCCTCAAGGCAAAACATTACCATTATTGAAGGTGACCTGATCATGGCCGCCTTTGGTACACGTTATGCAACTGC
>JBDSPM010000259.1:0-5595 GCA_039930325.1 Saprospiraceae bacterium | reverse complement strand
CGTAAGTATTCGGATCAAATACAACGACCGTATCAATAAGTGTGATCGAATCCCTGTCAAGTATTGAGACTTTCATCTGCTCTTCCTGCAATTTCTTCTCCCGCTCATACCCCGGCGGAGGCATCTGCGCAGAAGCGATATAACTGTTGATGAAGAAGAAAATCGACAGCATAAATAAACGGCCTGTCCAATGAATTGCTGAATTAAGTTTAGATTTCATACCCTAAATATATTCAATATCAACGGAATAGTAAATCTGATTCGTATTTCATATCTTGGCATGAATCACCATCTTTTGCTATGAAACGATATAAACAACTAGTAGAGAATATTTTCTTCTTGGTAATCTATGCCTGTATGTTTGTTTCATGCACAAGTCAAAAGCCATTGACTACTGCAACAACTTTTCCTGCAACCCCAAAAGGAGAGATTCCGCTTTTGCATTATTATGTTTTTAAGGATGGCCTTTTTATTGAGGATGAACCCGATAAAAAACCTGTTTGGCAAGGTGGGTCTGATAACATTTACCCGGGGATGTATCAGAATATCAAGTACCCCGCTTTTGCAAGAGAGCATGGAATTCAGGGTACGGTTGTAATAACAGTTACCATAAATGAACTTGGTCAAATGGAAGACGCATATGTTTCTCGAAATGTTGGTGGAGGTTGCGATGAAGAAGCACTTAGAGTTGTAAAAGAATTTGGAATGAAGGGTTTTGAGCCAGCCCAAATGAATGGATTACCCGTAAAGGTCAGGTACGATTATCCCTTAAAGTTTGTTTTGCAATAATCTATTTTCCTGGAATCCTGAACCAGAGACATTTAATTTTGAACCTCACATTCCACACCCTTTACGTTCTTACGCTCTTACACTTTCAGTGGATGACCGGAACAGGTTTTTTATTTTCATCAATCGCAACAAACGTAAATACACCCGTGATCGCTTTCTCCCGGTGTTCGGAATACATCTCTTCAATGAAGACATCCACCCTCACTTTCAGGGAAGTATTTCCTACATGTATGACTGTGCCAACCAGCTCAACGATGGTGCCTGCGGGAATAGGTTTGGTAAAATCAATCCGGTCACTGCTCACAGTGACCATCCTCTGTCTGCTGAACCGGGTTGAAGTGATAAAGGCTACTTCATCCATCAAATGCATGGCCGTGCCACCGAAAAGCGTATCGTAATGATTAGTCGTATTAGGAAAGACCGCTTTAAAGATTCTTGACTCTGATGCTTTTATTCTTTCTTCAATGTTCATTTTTATTTTATATTTTAATCAATAAGGTATGCAATGGTAAAGTTTTTATTCTCCCTATAACCTAATTCTTAAATTTGAAAAATATAATCATATACCCTTTACCATTTTAACCTATTAACCATTACCCTTATAACCACCATAACCTCATAACCTCCATAACCTCATAACCATGCCCTTCGTTGATTTCAATTCAATCCCACATTCCCGCATTTGGGATGGCGTACACGGTGCGCTATATCATTCTGACAGGCTAACATTCGGACATATCACCCTGGAAAAAGATGCCGTCGTGCAAATGCATCATCATGTGCATGAACAATGGACCCATGTGATAGACGGAGAACTTGAATTTACCCTCGGTGAAGAAACGCAAATTCTCACCGGCGGAATGGCCGCATATATGCCCTCAGATGTCCCGCATGGCGCCCGTGCCAATACAAAGGTCAGGCTCATCGATTACTTCATGCCTGTACGCGAAGACTTCAAAACCCTCCAGGCTTGGGACGCGAACTCTTAAACGCATAACCAGTTAAACTTTTTATTTCTTAGTCCAAATCTTTATAATCGTATGAGCTCATAAGTCTGTAAGCCGAATAAGCTCAATAACCTCCCAAAGCTCCATAATCATTATAACCTATATAACCATTATAACCTTTATGACTTTACAATGATCAGGCCCCTTGTTGAATTCATTAAAAATCCCGCAAGCCGGACCATCGGAATCGTATTTGCATTATGCGGATTTGGTTTCGGTGCCTGGGCTTCTTTCATACCGTATGTAAAGGAAAGATTTGCATTGGATGAAGCCCAACTTGGTTTGTTATTACTCTGCTTGCCTCTTGGCGGTTTCATAGCGAATCCATTATCAGCGATCTTAATCAGGCAATGGGGACCAGTCAAAGTTTCTCTTATCGCGGGAACCATGACAGCTTTCTTTTTCGCCGTGCCAGTCACAGCACCATATTTATTTATGGGTGCATTCGGACTTTTTCTTGCGGGTGGATTTTTCGCTTTTACAAATATGGGAATGAACACGTGTGCATCCTTACTTGAAACGGCAAGTGGTCACAGGATTATGTCCACATGTCACGGTATGTGGAGTGTGGGTGCGATGTGTGGCGCATTGTTTTCAGGCCTGGCATTATTGCCGCTTAAAATTTATTTGAAAGGTTGGTTAACTCCTCAGGTAGTATATGCATTTGGGATAGCTATATTTATTCTGGTCATTACCTGGTTCATAAGGAATGAATTGAACTTAATCCCAAGTGCAAAGGATCAACTGTTAGATCAGCAAAAAATCAACTGGAAATCTTTTCGACCAGGAAAGTCTTTATGGATTCTGATTACGATTTGTTTGTGCACTTATCTTACTGAAGGTACGATGGCCGATTGGTCTGGCGTGTATTTGCGTGAGATTACAAAGGCAACGGAGATCGTAGCCGGATGGGGATTTGCAGTGTATTCATTCTTTATGGCAGGAGGTCGGTTTCTTGGTGATGACCTTATAGCACGCTACGGTTCAATGAAAGTATTACGGAATGGCGGGATCCTGGTTTTTATCGGACTTTTAGTGGTTGTTTTTTCCGAAGGTCCATGGATTACATTACCGGGCTTCATGTTGATTGGTGCCGGGATATCCCTGGCTTCTCCAATTCTTTATGGCACAGTCGCAAAGATTGAAGGACTAGGTCCGGGAATAGGATTAGCTACCTTGAATACGTTTGCAATGGCTTCTTTTTTCGGTGGACCTGTTCTCATAGGTTTCATTGGAAAAATGGCGAATCTCAGAGTTGCATTTATACTGGTGGCAATCACCTCAATCATTTGGATTATTCAGACGACAAGAGTGATAAGAGCAAAGTGAAAAGCTTGTGGTTCGACACGCTATTGGACGACCATGTGCTACAGCTCACCAACCACCGTGATTCGTGAAGCGTGAGTGAATGGGATGTCAAACGTGCTTCACTAGCATGCTAAAGGTTAACATCGTAAAATATTGAGTGAAGCCGAAACATCCATTGAACATTTTGAACTCAATAATTGAGCGGAGCCGAAATTACAAATGAAAATCTTTAGACGGTCGTTGTGGTTCGACTTGTTTTTCACAACCTAGTGCTACAACTCACCAACCGCAGAGTCGAAACGAAACGTCATAGAGGTCGGTTTTTCAAAATCCGATGGCAATCTTTTTTCTTACGCTTTCATGCTCTCACACTCTCACGAAAAAGATAGCTTCGGCCACATCCTCCATAAAATAAAACCGGATGTCAATCCAATCACAAAAGATAAAATCGCATGCATCCCTTCCCCGTAAATCCAATATCCTAGCCCAAATAAAAATCCATATACCATCAGACATCCGATCAACATCGCCCCGATCTCCAAACCCATCCCTGATCTGTCATCATTATTATTTACTGCAAACCCTGTTTTCCTCAACCAGGATCTCCACCCCGCATTGTGAGGCCTCACCTGCAGATAAAATTTCTTCAACACATCGTCGGATTCAGGTTTGGTCAAAAGCGTAACCACAATCCACACAATAGTTGTGATCAAAACGCCGAGTACCAGTTTTTCATAGTCGAGAAGATCACCATTATAAAATTTTGCGAAGTAGACAGCTACAATAAGACTGGTTAACATGCCTGATATTTCAGACCATGCATTGATCCTGTACCAGAACCATCGGAGGATGAAAATCAATCCTGTTCCGGCACCTATTTGTAAAAGGATATTGAACGATTGCAATGCACTGCTCAACTGTAATGCAACAAGGGCTGCTATAATCATCAACACTAAGGTGGAAATTCTGCCAATATTCACCAGTTTCTTTTCACTCGCATCCGGATTGATGAACCGGCCATAAAAATCATTGATGATGTAAGATGATCCCCAATTTAAATGGGTTGATATAGTGGACATAAAGGCCGCAATTAATGCAGCCAACACAAGACCAAGCAATCCAGTAGGCAAAAATGAAATCATAGCAGGAAATGCCAAATCATCTTTTATGATGGATGGATCAATATGAGGAAATTTTAATGCTATATCCGCAGTCGTGGGAAATACGATCATTGAACAAAGCGCAATAATGATCCATGGCCAGGGGCGAAGCGCATAATGTGTAATGTTAAAGAACAAGGTAGCCCCCATCGCATGGCGTTCATTCTTGGCCGCCAGCATTCTTTGGGCTATGTAGCCACCACCACCCGGTTCAGCGCCCGGATACCAACTACTCCACCACTGAACAGCCAATGGAATTAAAAAAATGGGCACCCATGATGCAGGATTACTCCAGTCAGGAAAGACGGACATTGCACTTTGTACTTTTGGTTGTGCAAGAAGATTGCTCAAACCACCAATGTTTGGCCGATTAACCAGGAATATTGCCGCTGCTACCATCCCTACCATGGCAAGCATGAATTGAAAAAAATCCGTAAAAAGCACACCCCTAAATCCACCTACCATTGTATATGCCACGGTTATTACACTCGATATCAGAAGGGTTTGCCAAGGCATCAGGCCAAGCAGCACATTTCCAATTTTAATCGCAGCAAGACATACTGTTGCCATGATCATCACATTGAAAAATAAGCCCAGGTAAATGGCTCTGAATCCTCTCAAAAACGAAGAGGCGCGACCTCCATATCTTAGTTCATAAAATTCAAGATCAGTCAGCACACCAGTTCGTCTCCATAGTTTAGCATAAACGAAAACGGTCATCATTCCTGTAAGTAGAAATGCCCACCACACCCAGTTGCCTCCCACACCATGATTCCGCACGATATCCGTCACAAGATTGGGCGTATCAGCAGAAAAGGTGGTGGCGACCATGGAGACACCTAACAGCCACCACGGCATGTTCCGCCCACTTAGAAAAAATTCAGCAACACTGCTTCCGGATTTTCTCGCCACCATCAACCCGATGAGAAGCGAAATAAAAAAGTAGGCCCCTATAATGCCCCAGTCTAATCCCAGTAATCCCATGATGTGTGAATTGTTAGTCCGTTGTTTTGGAAATGAAAGATCGACAAATTTTTAATTCGCTCCATTATTGCCTCTAAATCCCAAAAGTTGACCCTCTGCTTTTCGCTCCCTGCCTTTTCTTTATGCTACCTTCTTTACTTCGCCACTATTTCCACTAATTCTCGCTAATAAATTTCAAATTACTCATTGCCTATTGCTCCATATTCCATGTCCCATGTCCCATGTCCCATGCTCACCATGCTCCATGCTCCATGCCCCATGCCCCATGCTCCCTGTCTTTTCCTTACATTTGCCCCATGTTCACGATCAATCTGAGAGTTAAAATAGCTGCCATCATTATTGGAATA
>JBDSPM010000258.1:0-4997 GCA_039930325.1 Saprospiraceae bacterium | reverse complement strand
GGAAGAAAAAGATTCCTTCTATCCACCCCTTCGCCCTTATCCGGCCTACGGCCGAGGATAAGGGCGAAGGGGTGGGGATGATTTCGCTATACCCTTCGACAAGCTAAGGGACCATTAGAATTTTGTCTAATGAAAAAATACAGCAAACTTTTAGAGAGATTTAAACTCTTGCAGGCGCAAGGAAAAAATGCAGCATCCTTCCAGGGAGATTTAAACTCTCGCAGGAGAAAAGCAAAAATGCAGCAACCTTATAGGGAGATTTAAACTCTCGCAGGGGCAAGGAAAAAAAGCAACATCCTGTCAGGGAGAATCAAACTCTCGCAGGGGTAAGGAAAAAAAGCAACATCCTGTCAGGGAGATTCAAACTCTCGCAGGGGCAAGCCCTGCGAGTGCACAGATTTTATTTTTTAGATAGAAATAAGATTAAACTTCGGTGCTGCTGTCTGTATCGTCAGCTTTTTCATCTGACTTACTGAACTTAGCTTTTAGGTCTTCCAGCTTATCTTTTGCTTCTTCGGCAAGGTCTGAAGCTTTTTCTTTGATGTTATCTACGATTTCTTTTACGTGGATGTCATCAAGCTTTTCTTTGATGTTATCTACGAATTCTCTCACGTGGATGTCGTCAAGTTTTTCTTTGATATTGTCCTTGATGTCACCGGCGATTTCCTTTACGTGAATTTCTTTTAGGGCACCTTCCAGCTTATCGACGAGATGGGAAGCGGCCTCTCCAAGGTCATGGCTAATGGATTTGACAGAATCGGCAAATGATTCGACTATGGATTCCTTTTTTGCATTCTCATCTGCACCGGCCTTGTCTTTTGCGGAGTCATTGACATCGTCCCATTCTTCCTTGTTATTGTTTTCCATATGGCTTAAGTTGTTTTTGATTTCTTCTATTTTTTCTTTTGCATGAGCACCCATGTCTTTTACAGCATCATCGATTTTGTCAGAAACCACGGAAGCTATGGCACTGATGTTATCACCAAGGTCTGTTAATGACTCTCCAAGTGTCTCACTGATCGCGTCTAAAACAGATTCTTTCTGCTTAGGTTTTGACCTGGCTGCCTTTCCTTCGGCAATGGCATCGGCGGCTTTTCCCAGGGCGTCGGCATCCAGCTGATCAGCCTGTGCGTGGATCGTTTCAGCGATTTTTTGCTTGACGGATTCTTTTGCCTCATTCAATTCAACCTTTTTGGATTGTTGCTTTTTCTGCTCATCCATATATTTCTTTTCACGGTTGATACGCTCTTCCAATTCTGTTTTCGTCTTCTGCATTTCAGCCAGCTTTTCATTTTTGGAGTTGACGCGTTCATCAATCATCTTCAGCTTGGCCATGCGGATCTGTGCTTCCAGCTGGCCTTCTGTATTGGCGATGCGGTCGTCCTGAAAACTTTTATCCTTTTCATCACGCTTAATGGATTTATCCATCTTTTCAATAGCAGAAAGCAAACCTTCATACCTGCGATTGAGCCTGTCAAGGGAAGACGTATCCTTTGAACTTTTTTCTCCGAATTTTTTCTCCTTCACCTGTTTGAAAGCAGCATCTATACGCTTCCACATCTTAGCACGGTCATTGCGGGACAAATCAGCGTCCTTGAATTCCTGCTGAAGCTTTTTCAGATCATTGAAAAGCGGCTGTAATCCAAGGCCACTCTTGATCTTTTCTTCTACTTCATCCAGTTTGACATTGATCTTATCCGCGACCTCATGGGACACCCGGTCAATCTCAGAATCCATGTCTTTCCGCATATTTTTCAGCTGGGTGAAGATGTCATTTGTCATCTCTCTCAATTGCTGGCCATGGTCGCGTAAAAGTGTTTTATCAAAAATATTTTTCTGGATTTTCTCCCAGGATTCTTTCATTTCTTCCCAGAGCTGATTTTTATAGCTGGTAGCCCCTTTGATCTTTTCTTTAATGTCTTCCAGTTCACTCAGGAAAGAGTGATATAATTTATTGGAAAGCACCAGGAAATGCCACTCGGTCTGAGCTCTCTGAATGATGTCGGGACGGTCCACTTTTAAATAGTCAGGCAGTAGATGATCAGAAGCCGTCAGCGGCCGCTCGATATGGGTGAAGCCGGAAGGAAAAGGAATATCATGTGATTCGCGCCATTCATTCAGCATGAGATTGTAGAATTCCTCTGAGGTGGACTCAAAAGGAAAGGTATACAGATCCACGACATTGTCTTCGGCTCTTAAAGAAAGGGCGATAAGAACTTTCTGATCCTTTTCATCATTTCCCCACATTACGATTTTCGTCTTCATTCGCTTGTATTTTTTGGTGCTTGTATCGTTATTATTCGTTGGATCACAGGGTGATATCCTGTCCCGGGTACATATTGGATAGTCGCGTTCGTTTCGGTTTAATAAAGAGGTAAGAGTCAAACATATTTTGCCTGATTCTTGATCTATTCAACAATAAAATAATGGATTCGTTGTGCCGCCCACCAGATAATTATAAAAAGCAAAAATAGTACCTTATACCTTTAACCTACTAATGATCCTGATAATTCAGGCTTTATAATCTTTTCCTGCAGCAGATATTCTGCGATCTGCACGGCATTCGTAGCAGCCCCTTTCCGAAGATTGTCAGCAACAATAAATAAATTCCAGCAACGGTCCCTGGATTCATCTTTACGTATGCGGCCTACCCAAACATCATCTTTTCCTTCTGCCAATATCGGCATGGGATATTCCTTCGCGCCGGGATTGTCATAGAGCTTCACGCCCGGAGCCCCAGCTAAAATATTCCTGATTTCTTCAAGGCTTGCATCGGCTGCCAGCTCGATATTGACTGACTCACTATGCCCGGTTATGACAGGGACACGAACGGCCGTAGCTGTAACCGGCATATCCGGCTCCTCCATGATCTTGCGGGTCTCGTGCACCATTTTCATTTCCTCTTTCGTATACTCATTGTCAAGAAAAATATCACATTGCGGCAGGCAATTGGCAAAGATCGGATACGGGTATACACTATTTTCAGGGGTATTACCACCTGCTTCGTCTTTGTATTGTTTCACTGCTTTCATGCCCGTACCCGATACCGCCTGGTAGGTTGAAACAATAATCCTGCGTATTCCAAAACGTCGATGGATTGGATTGAGAGCCACTACCATCTGAATCGTGCTGCAATTGGGATTTGCAATAATTTTATCCTGCGCTGTCAACACGTGACCATTTACTTCAGGAACGACGAGCGGTATCCCATCCGTCATCCTCCATGCTGAGGAATTGTCAATGACCGTACAACCGATTGATGCGAACGCGCGTGCCCATTCTTTTGATACTGAAGCTCCGGCAGAGAATAAAGCGATATCAGGTTTTTGGTCAATGGCGTCCTGCATCGAAATAACCGGATGTGCATGTCCATCAAACATAATAGACCGTCCGATTGAATTTTCAGATGCTACCGGCAACAACGTAGAAACCGGAAATGCCCTTTCTTCAAGAACTTTCAGCATCATCTGGCCAACAAGGCCTGTGGAACCCACTACTGCTACTTTCATAATTATCTATATACTTCTTTTAAGACTGTAAAGTTACTCCGTCTGATTAATCTGTGGGGCATTTTAGCTTACCTTCGAAATATGAAATATTTTTTCACCTCTTGCTTCTTTGTATTGCTCCTTCATCTCGAAGTTACCGGACAGTTTTCGGATGATTTTAGTGATGGCAACCTGGATGGGTGGCAGGGAAATATTGAAAACTTTATTGTAAATACTTCCGGACAGCTACAACTGAATGCACCATCAGGTTCAACGAATTCCTGGATTTATACTCCTGTAAATTTTTCAGACAGCATGGTGTGGGAATTTTATTTCAGGCTGGATTTTGCGCCTTCTACAAGTAATTTATTAAGAATTTACCTTGGCCTTACTTCTTCTGACCTGGCAACAGCTTCGGGATATTTCCTTGAGATCGGGGCCAGCGGAGATGTAGATCCCATAGATCTTAAATATCTGAACAACGGGACTTCTTCATTGATAGCATCATCGGCATCCGGGCTTGTTGCGATGGAGCCTGTTGATCTGAAGCTGCGCGTGATTCGTAATAGCCAGGGTATATGGCAAATATTTAATATTGGAGGCGCATTACCTGAATTATTATTTACAGGAACAAATAATCTACTTCCCTTATCCTCACTTACTACATTTGGATTCTTTGCAAAATATACGGATACAAGAAGGGACAAATTTCGTTTTGATGACATATCGATCTACCGGCTGCAACCTGATCAAACTGCACCCTCATGGCTTACACTTACAGTAGATGATAATAACACGGTAACATTACTTTTTAATGAACCTGTAGATCCTGTGACAGCTGCCGATGCCGCTCATTATATTCTGACGCCAGGAAATACAAATCCAAATGATATTCAAGTCAATGGCAATGCAATAACACTTTCATGGGCCGCTCCATTTGTCAATCAGCAGATTAATACGCTCACCATAAATACCCTGCAGGATCTTGCAGGCAACGTACTTGTAACAGACAGTAAAAATTTCACGTTTGTACAAATTGTGCAGGCGGCTCCATTTGATTTGCTCATCACAGAGATCATGGCTGATCCCACGCCGGTCATCGCCTTACCTGATGCTGAATATCTTGAAATCTACAATGCCAGCAATGAAACTTTTAATCTTGGTGATTATTCCCTCAGGGTGGGAACTACAGAAAAAGTATTTCCTGACAGCCTGATACATCCGGGTGAATTTGTCATCGTGACGGATGATGCTAATCTTGCTTCGCTTTCGGCATTTGGCAGAGTGGTAGCCTTGCCGAGTATGTCTGCTCTTACGAACAGCGGGACTACATTAGCCATTCTCAACACTGTAGGTGATATCATACATGAAGTAAATTATACGCTTTCATGGTACAGGGAAGCAGTTAAATCCAATGGCGGATGGTCCCTTGAAATGATTAATCCTACACATATTTGTTCGGATGATGATAATTGGATAGCCTCATCTGATTTAAAAGGAGGAACTCCC
>JBDSPM010000257.1:0-4370 GCA_039930325.1 Saprospiraceae bacterium | reverse complement strand
TTAGAAGTTGTTGGTCCGGAAAATACCAGCATTGATTTAAAAACAGGAGCTCTAACACTTAGATCTTCAGTTAACAGTGTTGCCGGGGCACAATTCGGAACTGTATCAGCGCATACATTGAACCTATCTACCAACAATGCAAATCGCTTAACAATATTAAGTGGCGGCAATGTCGGTATCGGAACACCTACACCCGCACAAAAACTACATGTGGCAGGAACCATAAGAACTACTGCTCTGGAGGGCGACCAAACAAATGACTTAAATATCAGCAACAGCCAGTCAATTAATTCTACAGGACTTCTGTTCACATGGTTTACGGGAGCCAATGAAAGAATGCGTATATCAAACAACGGCAATGTAGGCATCGGAACACCAGCGCCTACAAGCAAATTACAGGTTGTCGGAATTCAGGTATATGCCAACAATGCAGCAGCCATAGCAGGCGGACTTACAGTTGGGGCTTTTTACAGAACAGGTGGCGACCCTAGTGTTGTTTGCGTAGTTTTTTAAAGCTGTTGGCTACAGCAGGCTGACACCTGTATTAGTTGAAGACCATTCCGCAAGAATGTGGCGGGATGAGTTGTGAGTAAATTCGATTAGAATGTTTTTTTGTCGATATGTTGTTATCTGCCTTTTTATTAACAGATATTACACATTCATGTTTTGCCCCGATGGGGCAAGAGAGGTATTTGTGATTCATTTGTTACCGCCCTGTAGCCCCGATGGGGCAATATCACACTCTCAGCTATATCTTATACACTCTTACAGTTCTTAATCTCTTACACTCTTACACTCTTACACTCTTACACTCATACACTCTTAAGCTCTTAAGCTCTTAAGCTCTTAAGCTCTCACGCTCTTACACTCTTACGCTCTCACGCTACCAGTTTATTATTTCTCACATTCTGACCTTGCCCATTATCTTTACTCCCCACAATGGAAGGTAAATTCAAGCGCCAGCTAGCGGCAATCGTCTTCACAGATATCGTAGGCTACACTCATCTCATGCACATTAACGAGGAGCGTGCCCTCCTCCTCCGGTCACGGCACCGAAGCATCCTCCTCGCGCAACACGAGAAATACGGAGGTGAAGTCCTCCAGTTTTTCGGTGATGGCACCTTAAGTATTTTTCATAGCAGCGTCAACGCTGTAGAGTGCGCAGTCGAAATGCAAATCGAATACAAGAAGGACCCAGAAGTTCCTGTACGTATAGGCATTCATGTAGGTGATATCAGCTACGATGGCACAGATGCCTTCGGTGATGGACTCAATGTAGCGGCCCGCATCGAACCCATCTGCGAACCCGGAGGCGTATATATTTCAGAGCGCATTTTTGAAGACATTCGCAATCACGCCTGGCTGCAGGCTATCCTTGTTGGGAAATTCCAGCTCAAAAATATCGCAGGAGACACACCCCTATATGCTATTTCAAGTAAAGGAATGGCCCTGCCCGTAGTGCGTAATCAAAATATTTCATCACGGTCGCAGATGCAGCCTGTCCGTAATCAGCCGACACCATATAATGCAACAAGGGAGAACGTATGGATGGGGGAGAAATCAAAAACAGTAGCCGGTGTTCTTGCCATCACGCTTGGCATGTGGGGGGTACACAGGTTTTATTTAGGTAAAAGATTCTTAGGCATTCTGAATTTCATTGCATTCTTTATTGCATTGTTGGTTGCTATAAATGAAGGCGGTCCCGGTGGGATTATGTTTGCCATTCTCGCCATCCTTTCTGTCATAGAAGGCGTCCTTTTCTTCGTCATGCCCCAGGGAGAATTCGATGCCAAATACAATAAAGGCATCGCGGATAATCAGCCAAAAGAAAGAAAAGAAAAAACAAAATCAGGTGCCAGAAAATCGGGTGAGCCAGCACAAGTCCGAAAATCAAGAGGTGGGTATCTTATTAAGGATGCTTTCATAGCATACCGTTCGGGTGATTACAATCAGGCACGAAAGTATTTTGAGGATGCGCTCCAGTATGATTACAACGATCCGCAGACCCATTTTATGCTTGCGTGCTGTTATTCCTTAGCTAAAGATGCAAAGCAGGCATATTTTCATCTGGCAAGCGCGGTCGATTTTGGATTTCAGGAATTTGAGGAAATATATCATAACGAAGCACTGACCTGGTTAAGATCACAGGCTGAGTTCGACGCCTTCGTTCAAAATGGATATCGCCAGGTAGCACATCTTACCTCTCCTCAACCTGATTTGCTTGAAGAAAAAAGTTATTACGACACCACTGTTCTTGATAAAATCGGTGATCTCGGTGAACTTCTCGAGCGGGGAGTCATCACCAAAGATGATTTTGAGCTGCAGAAGAAAAATCTTCTGGGGAGTTAAGATTTGCAATTAAACATAATGGTGATTTATACTATTCCAAATAAAAAATTGGTCTTTATCTGATATGACAAACGTCGACGTATTCAATTCTCCCTTCTTGCAGGGATGTATTGCATACGTGCTTGCAAAGGGTTAACAAATGTTTTACAACACTGCTCATTTTTTCAGGATAAAAAAACTACCTTTGCGCCCTGAAAGGCAAAATGCCTTTAACAAAAATCACAAAAGAATATGAGTCTTAAGAAACAATTTTCAAAGTCAAAACCTGTATGTAAGGTTACATTTACCGTTGAAGCTGAAATGATCAATGGCGGAAAAGAAGTAGCTATCCTTGGTGAATTCAACAACTGGGATCCTTCAGAAGATACCATGAAGAAGCTGAAAGATGGTTCGTTTTCAAAAACCATCGAGCTTGAAGTCGGACACGAATATCAATTCCGTTACCTAGTGGATGGCGAACGTTGGGTAAATGAAAAAGCAGCTGACAAATACACACACAGCGGAGTAGCTGCTGAAGAAAATAGTGTGGTTGCCCTTTAATCAGGGTGATTTACATTTTAAACCGCTACTTGCGCAGAATTATTTTAAAAAGAAATTGCGCGGATTAATTTTAATGAAGTCATTTAAGTACTATTTTGTGTAAATAGTATTTTTATTATTTCTGCGGAATTGGGTGCGCCACGAGGCGTGCGTCATATAAATACCTTTGTAGATGAAAGAACTACACAATCCAAGATGCCGATCAGATTGAAGCTGTTGTGATAACAGTGAAGGAAACGACACTGTTAAAGCTCACAATATGCGGGTCAGTAAGCTGCGTCAGTAAGGCTTCGTTACGCAAATGGTAATGGTCAGTCTGCCTAATATGATGAAACCAATATCGTACTTGAAGATAACGGTAAATGCAAAGTACGAACTACCCGGAGTAGGATGATGTTGCGTGCTGGCCGAAGGTAGCGCATGAACGTGGGAGGCCCTCGCCAATGCAAGGCCAATGCAATGGAAGGGAGTCGGATATGCCCATAGTAGTGATGATAACCGAAAAGGTAAAAGCGGAAGGAGCGAAGGGGCATTACTGTAGATCGAATTTCTCAATAATAAACCGAAGACATAATTGATGTATAATAATCAGAAAAGAGTTGAGGCAGACGAACACGGGAAGGAGCCAAAATTGAGCAAGAGCCAGATGTCACCTGCGGAAAGAGTAGGAATGTTACAGGAGAAGTTATACTGCAAAGCCAAGCAGGAGCGGGATTATAAATTTTATATACTGTATGATAAGATGTTCATTCCTTACATGCTGCAAACGGCATATGAAAAAGTGAGATCGAATGGTGGTTCACCCGGAATAGACGGACAGGATTCTAAAGCCATAGAACAATATGGAGAAAATAAATTTCTGGACGAATTGGGGGAGGAGCTGCGAAAACGTACTTACAAGCCGCAAGCAGTTAAGCGAGTATGGATAGACAAGGCCAACGGGGGTAAAAGACCATTGGGCATACCTACCATACGGGATAGGGTGGCACAGACAGTGTGTAAGATGATATTGGAACCGATATTTGAAGCTGACTTCGAGGAGAGTTCCTATGGATTTCGGCCAGGGCGTTCATCAAAGGACGCGATGAAAGTGATCAAGGGACATTTACAAGAAGGGAAAACAGAAATATTTGATGCTGATTTAGAGTCCTACTTTGACACAATACCTCATGAGAAACTTATGAAGGCGTTGCAAATGCGAATAGCAGACCCAAGAATATTACACTTAATCGAGTTGTGGCTGAAAAGCCCAACCTATGAAGATGGACAATTCAAGGGCGGCAGGAGGCAGAAAGTGGGAACTCCGCAGGGAGGGGTAATATCACCACTATTGGCGAACATTTATATGCATCTTGTAGATAAAATCGTGAACAATGCGATGAGTATATTTTACAGGCAAGGTATAAGGATAGTGCGCTATGCGGATGATTTTGTATTAATGGGGCAAAGGATAACAGAGGAAGTAATAGAAAAACTACGAA
>JBDSPM010000256.1:0-3046 GCA_039930325.1 Saprospiraceae bacterium | reverse complement strand
ATGCCGTTTCGTTTTTCAAATGTGGATGCCCTAACGAAAATAGATATTAAAGAGCTTGAGCAAATATTTCATGATTTTGATAATAATAAAGCCCTCTTAAGTCATTTTTCGAAGAAAGCTTTAAAAGACTTCCGGGGCCTTACACTATTTTATTTATACATATCGTATGGTCAAAGAGACTTTGGACTTCTATTAAAATTCTTGCTAAAACATCTTTTTAATGCCCATATTCATTTTGAACAAAGGGTAAAAATTTTTTTACATTTAGCTCTTGGGAGATTATATAAAGTAAGACTTTAAAAGTAAAAATAATACTTACCTATTGCTAAGTTAGGATAGGGTGAGCCGAAATTAACACCGGTCCATTATCCTCTATGGAAAATATTAATTTTGCATTACCTGATCCTGATCACCTTTTTCGTGATGACTTGAGAATTACATACCACCTGACAATAAAAAACCAAGTCTGCAGCCGGAAGGAATTCGCTTCCGGTAATAAATACATGCCGTCCGGGTGAATACATTTCTTCCTTGCTCGATAATAGTTGTCCGGAGGTATTGAAGAATGAAATCCTCACAAGGTCTTTTTGCAAAAGCTGAAATGCAATCTGTGTTGAAGTTGAAAATGGGTTAGGATTAATTTCTACGTACACAAGATTCGGCTTTTGATGCTCTTCTATTTCATGGAATTCAAATTCCAGCGGTATCGCCTTATCGCCACTATAGATTTCAGAAGGAAATTGATTGGTTGCCAACTGCATTTTTTCATTCAGATAACCGGAATTGGCAGGAATAAAGGTCAGGCTGAACAGAATATCTCCCTTTGAAAAATTAAGGTCCTGTACCTGGCTCCAACTAACCTTAATCAAGCCATTTTCTGCATAGCTGTAATTGTCTGTCGAAATCGGAATCTTCGCTCCTTCCATCTTCAAAAAGGAGAGGTCTTTTAGTTTCAAGGCAAATTGAATACCTTCTGCAGCACCCGTGTCCCCGGCATATATATTAATAGTGACAGATTCATTTTTGTGCACTGCAACATTCTCTGCATACAATACGGATGCTTCATCAATCCGGGGTTGAATATTGTGATTAGAAATTATGCCCGGCAATCTGTCATGATTAACATCCCCAATTTTTATTCCCATAAAATCAACATTGGTTTGAAACTGATAGAGGGATTCAAAGGTCTGCTTTTTAATAAAATCAGTTAGCCGGTGACTGTTCATATCCATCGGCATTACACCCAATCTCCAGCTTGTATTATCGGGAAATTGTGAATAGATACCCAGAAGTGCTTTTCTCAGATCTATAAGGTCCAATACAGTAATTGTACCGCTTTTATTGATATCTGCCGCAACAAACTGATCAAGAGATGTAAATGGTGCTATGCCTAAAAGATGTTTTTGGATCCTGATTAAATCAAGCGTGCTGACCCCCTCAAGTAAATCGTTATTCCTGTTTCCCTGAATTGAATATGTGGTGTTTCTTTGCAATTTGTCAAAAACATATGATCCGTCTCCAGCAGTTACACTTGAAAAGGTCGTTGAAGTTTTATTGTTCTCCAGGTTCAGTTGTGCGCCCTGAACTGGATTGCCATTCCAGGTCAGTACATGGCCCTGAACAATCGCATCAGATGCGTTCAGATTTAAACAGCTTCCGAATATTTTAATTTCATCCAGATCCCAAGCTGAAACATCGGCTCCATTATTTACCGGGCAATATGGAAGTAGCTCAATCCTGAAGGTAGATGGGGTGGTCATTTTAAATTCCTCGAGATCATTGAAATTAAATGATTGTAAAGTCCAGGTTAATGAAGTTGGTATATCTCGTTTTTGATAAATTTCCATATTGTTTTTCAATATCCGGATTCCGTAGAATCGCGGATAATTATTTACACCGGTAGGCCCATTCACCCATACATAATTTGCAGGTCCTTTAGCATAGAATTCCAATTTATTGAATGCAACAGTGGAATCTGATTCAGGGTTGACAGCAATTTCAAAGAAAACAGAAACCGGATGCCCCGGTACATATGTACATGAGCTTAAAGAATTAACACACATACCTATTGAACCATTTACACCTGGAGTACATGAATGTTTGTTATCCGGGAAAACGGCTCTTTGCAAGGCAGTTCCTGTGAAAGAACCGCATGGAAGGGCCGTTGGATATTGGGGTGTAAATTCCATATAATCCATATTCGATCCATCCAGCATATTTGATTTGCAATCATCCAGGTCATAGGTCACGACAGGATCACATGCCAGAACAGTCAAATAAAGCGTGCGGATACTATCACAACCTGAGGTTAGTTCGAATGTATCCCGATAAACGCCGGTTTGGTTAAATCCTTCGAAAAATTCCTCCGCACAAATTTCTTTTTTAATGGCCGTAATAGTTGGCAGTAATACGTTGAGCTGTAGAATCCGAATACTATCGCAACCTGAAAAAGAGGTAAATGTATCCCGGTAAATTCCTGAGGCGGAATAACCTTCAAACATATCACCCGAACAAATAGATTGATCAATGGTAGCAACAGTCGGAGGTAATACATTGAGCAGTAAAGTCCTGACACTATCGCAACCTGAAACTGCTGTGAACGTATCACGGAAAATTCCGGAAAAAAAGTATCCTTCATACATCTCCCCCTCACAAATATTTTTTATGATAGTAGGATTAATCGCCGGAGTTACTACAAGGAGATGTAAAGTCCGAACACTGTCACATCCCATATTTGTCTTGAAATAGTCGGTATAAGTTCCCGATGCACTATATCCTTCATACTCCTGTCCCTGGCAAATTGAAATTTTCACAAAAGCTGTAAGCGTATCGATGACCAGACATTCATTTCTTGGGGCCAGGCTTGAGGAGTCAGCTGAGATTGATTTTGTATTCACTCCCGGAGTTACCGAAAAAACTGTTGGATTGACAGAATAGAAAACCGGGTTAGTCACAGCAACTATCGGGATCGAAATTGATGTATTTTCAACACATGGAATATCAACCACTCCATTTAAATCCGTTCTTACTAATATTAAATTTGTCC
>JBDSPM010000255.1:0-9349 GCA_039930325.1 Saprospiraceae bacterium | reverse complement strand
GTGTCAGAAATCAATTCAACAAATTCTACATCATGGTCTGCACACCAGGATCGTACAAATGTTGCGTCATGATCTGATTCCTTCCCCCTCAGTCCGAAATTGACATGCCCGGCTATGACTGCATAATTTAATTCTTTCAAAGCGGTGAGCAAAACCATACTGTCGACACCTCCACTGACACCCACCAGGATTTTTGAGGAAGCATGTACGTCAAAGTCATCCAGTTTTTTTTGAATGGATTTGATGACGACGGACTGTAAAATGGCTTTTTTCACAATAAAATAAATCTAAATATGTATTCCTGGTATGGAGCATATTGCCCACAGAAGTATAAATTTGCGGCCTAAAATTAATGGTAATGAGATCAATTCTATTTTTATCCTTTGTAGTCGCCCTGGTAGCTTTCACCGGTTGTAAACAAAAACAAGGTACACAACCTGGTGAGCCCAAACAGGTTACTGCGCAGCCCGGAAAGGCCGGAACTCCCGGCGGAGCAAAGAGTGAAGGTGGCCATGATTATACATTTCTCACATATAAAATGCTCCAATACAGGGCAGCCCTTGTACCCGGTAAAGATCCAAAAGAGCAACCTTATGCGGGGCAATGGATGAAGCTCAACTCTGATGGAACCTTTAAATCCGGAAAATATTCAGAACAGACGCACACCGGAAAATGGACATACAATGGGGAAGCAAAAGTGTTGTTTCTGAATCCGGATGGCCAGGAATACAAACCTTCAGAATGGAATGTCATCTTCAACGATGATATGATCGTATTCATCGGAACTCCAACGTACGGCAACAGCGGAACGCAAATTCAGCTGATCCGGATTGATAAATTCCCGGAGAAACAATGAAACCGGTCAATGGATCCGGTCACCACGGGGTGACATCGATTTCATGACACCAGCTTCAAAATCAAGGTACTCCTGCCATCGATTTTTTACTGATGATGGATCGCCGTAGGTGTTGGCTAATTCTATAAATAACCTGTAATGGCCTGCTTCTGAAACCATGAAGGAATGGTAGAAATCTTTCAGCTTTTGATCATTGAGATGAAGGGAAAGAAGGCGGAATCTTTCGCAGCTCCTGGCTTCAATCAGGGCGAACACAAGAAGTCTTTCCACCAGCCGATCTTCTCTTGACCCGCCTCCGCGTCCAAATTTCTGGAGTGCAATGACATATTCATCTTTTCGTTGCCGACCTAATGTCAATCCCCGTTTTTTCAATTCTGCGAGGACCAGTCTGAAATGGCCCCATTCTTCTGTAACAATAGGAGCTAAAGCCTCCACCATTTCTATTTTTTCCGGATAGGACTGGATCAGAGATATACAAGATGTAGCCGCTTTCTGCTCGCAATAGGCATGGTCAGTCAGAATTTCCTCAAGCGTCATTTCAGTCAGATTGACCCAGCGCGGGTCCGTTGACATTTTCAAACCAAGCATATCATCAAATATGGATAATCATTATTTCGCCATCAGGCAATGAATCTGATCAATGAAAAAATCAATTTTATAGACATCATAATCCTCATAGCCTGTACTCCAAAGAATCCTGATCTTATCCAGTGGAGATGAAATCAATAATTTGCTCTCATCTTTTCCCAATGCATATTGGCCTGTGAAAATGGTGTTTCCACTATAGGGATCTATTCGGCCCCTGTCTGCTTTCAGGTTATTCAATGAAACGTATTTTCCATTCAGAAGTCGTAACCGAAGCAGGCTGCCGGATTCCAGAGAACCGAAATTTCCTTGTGAATGTGAGCTTGCAATTTGAAAATCAATATTAAAATACAGATAAGGACCTGACTTCGAAAGCCTGCCATAACAAGTGATCAATTCCTTGCTTTTAAAATAAGGCCTCAGGTCAGGATCCGTGTTTGTAAATAGTAATCCGGGTTCAAGAGTGATGCGCCGGGTTCCCGTGATAGCATCGACCGTATCCATCAACACTTTGCATTCATACGGTTGCGACTTGTATGGTTTTGGTATTTGGTCTTCAGGTATTTTCAAGCTAACCGTTCTGGATGATGATATTTTGGAGGGCATTCTTGAGGAAGATGTTTCTGTATGTTTAAGTTTTGCTCCTTTATCGGCTGACTTATTTGCGCTCGCAACTTTGTGTTTCGATTCTTTCTTAGAAGATCCATTTGAGGTGTTATGAGCAAGGTTAGCTGAACTTTTTGTTTCATTCTGCTCATTGGTGTACGGTCGTTTTGAAAGGTCCTGGATATTATGTTGAGGATCGTACGAACTCAAATAATTCCCGAACTGTGCAGTCATCTGGGGTAGTTTTCGTTTGATAATTTTAACAGGTTTCCCTGAAATTTTCCCGGATTGAGCTAATATATTCTCAATTGTTTTTTGCTGTTGTTTTGCTATACGAAGCTGTTCGATTGATTTCTCATAATTATCCTGAAGAGAGGCCAGCCTGTCAGATTCAATCATTTGTTTATTAGCCTGAGCATTCTGAAGTAGCTCACCAGCCTTGAACTGTGCATTTGTAGCCTCCCTGAATTGGTGTTGTGATTTTTTTTCGTACTCTTTGATTTTAAAATATAATTCATTCCACTGACGAAGGATATATTCTTCCTCCTCTGCAGGATTCCTGTAATAAGCCGGATCGACTTTGTCAGAAGGATAATCCAGCGTTTCTGATTTCTGAAGGTTTTGCCGTAAAAGAATTGAATCCCCGGCCTCCGCCAATCGCCATGACCCATCCGGATACATGATTAAACGCTCACCGTTGCCATTCACAATAACCCGTTGAGCCACACCAGAATATAACACTGACCACAGCAGTGCTGTCATCAAAAACACGCGCAGGAGAAGTCTATCAGACATTATTTCAATTCGTACACCAAACGTTAAAAGTAAGGCTTTGTTAATAGCCCTGACCTGAAGTTTACAGGAAGGATTTACATCCGGGATGGAAACCAGTTAGCGAAAGGCTGTAAGAAGGCAATTTATCCTGAATGTGTACCTTGCGGCCCCGTTCGATGAACAATAATTTACCCGATCAATACGTATACATTCACTTATTCCAGCCTAGCTATGGAGACCGTTCAAAAATATATTAAGGCCAATCAGCCACGATTCCTTGAGGAGCTTCTTGAGTTTCTCAGAATTCCTTCCATAAGTGCAGATACCAAAAATCAGGGAGACGTCCTGAGGGCTGCCACATGGCTTAGCGAAGAGTTGAAAAGAATAGGTATGGATGGGGTAGAGATAATACATACAAAAGGCCATCCTGTGGTTTTTGCAGAAAAGAAAGTTTCCGACACTGTACCAACCATACTTGTATACGGGCATTATGATGTTCAGCCGGTGGATCCATTGAATTTATGGAATTCTCCTCCGTTTGAACCTGTGGTGAAAGATGAAAAAATCTGGGCAAGAGGTTCCTGCGATGATAAAGGACAGGTGTATATGCACGTCAAAGCCCTTGAGGCTATGATAGCCGAAGACCAACTGAGCTGCAATGTCAAAGTAATTTTTGAAGGAGAAGAAGAAGTTGGGTCAGTAAACCTTGGTGATTTTCTTGAAACAAATAAGGAAAAGCTCGCTGCTGATGTTGTTCTCGTCTCTGATACAAGCATCATTGCCAATGATGTACCCTCTATCACAACGGGACTTCGTGGATTGAGTTATGTGGAAGTTGAGGTGACGGGCCCTAATAAAGATCTGCATTCAGGCGTGTATGGCGGAGCAGTTGCAAATCCGTGTAACATACTTTGTACTATGATCGCTTCACTGCATGATGAAAACCGGCATATTACCATTCCCGGTTTTTACGATGATGTTGATTTGGTGTCCGGTGGGGAACGGGACATGATGAACAAGGCTCCATTCAATGAAGATGATTATAAAAAAGGACTAAACGTACAAGCATTGCTTGGTGAAGAAAGCTATACTACGCTTGAACGCACCTCTATCAGACCCACTGTGGAAGTAAATGGCATTTGGGGAGGATATATTGGAGAGGGAGCAAAAACAGTACTTCCATCTAAAGCTTTTGCTAAAATCAGCATGCGGCTAGTTCCACACCAGGATTCAGAGAAGATTACAGAGCTTTTTTCAAACCATTTTAAAAAAATAGCTCCGCCTTACGTGCAGGTGAAAGTCACTGCTCTGCATGGCGGTCAACCTGCTGTGACACCAACCGATACGATTGAATACAGGGCGGCATCTGAAGCCATGAAAAAGAGCTTTGGGAAAGAACCTTTACCTCAACGATCTGGAGGAAGCATTCCAATCGTTGCATTATTCGAATCCATATTGGGCATTAAAACGGTGTTGTTAGGATTTGGACTTGATTCAGATGACATCCATTCTCCGAATGAGCACTTTGGCCTTTTCAATTTTTATAAGGGCATCGAGACGATACCTTATTACTATATGTTTTACGCTGAAATGAAAAAAAAATGAAGACGCTATTTTCTTTTATATGCCTGATGATCCTATTCACTTTTAAAGCAGATGCGCAACTGTTGAAGACTGCGAATGACAGCCTGGCATACAGCCTGGGGATCATGGTAGGTAAGAGTCTTCAGCAGGAAGGGTATAGTAACCTGCCTGTAGATATATTTGTTGCCGCTCTGAAAATTGCTTATTTCAATGAGCCCGGGCTAATGAGCCCTGAAGCCTGCGAAACGTTTGTTCGCAGTGGCTCATCACAAATGAAGATGAAACAATATGAATCAAATAAAGTAGCCGGCGAGCAATTCCTGGCTGACAACAAAACACGTAGTGACGTTTCCACATTGGCGGACGGTATGCAATATGAAGTACTGAAAGCAGGCGATGGACCTAAACCTAAAGCAACCGACGAAGTGCTTGTGCATTATCACGGTACTCTCATCGATGGTTCTATATTTGATAGCTCGGTAGACCGTGGACAACCTATTTCATTTCCACTTAATCATGTCATTGCCGGTTGGACGGAGATACTTCAGCTGATGCCTGTGGGTTCGAAATGGAAGGTTTATATCCCATCTAATCTTGCTTATGGTGAGCGGCCTGCAGGACCGATGATCAAGCCGTTTTCAACATTGGTATTCGAAATCGAATTGTTAGGGATTAACTAACAATTTTTTAATTCATTCATGATGTTGGAAATAGACATCATTGCAGTAGTCCCGGGCCTTCTTGAGGGGCCCTTTTCGCATTCTATTTTGAGCAGGGCTTCTGAAAAGCAATTGCTAAAGGTCAGGATCATTGACCTGAGAGAGTTTGGGGTAGGTCCTCACAGGCAAATAGATGATTATGCTTTTGGTGGGGGTGCAGGAATGGTATTGATGCCACAGCCCCTAGCAGATGCTATCCGAAGCCTTCAAAAGGAAAATGAATACGATGAAATTATCTACCTAACACCCGATGGTGAAACTTTTAACCAGTCGATCGCAAATCAACTTTCGCTTAAGACAAAATTGCTTTTGATATGTGGCCATTACAAAGGAATTGATGACCGTATCCGGCAAAAATTTGTAACCAGGGAGATTTCAATTGGTGATTATGTATTGAGTGGAGGTGAGCTGGCTGCGGCGGTGCTGGTGGATGCGATCGGAAGATTGATACCTGGAGTTCTGAACGATGGCACATCAGCACTGCTTGATTCTTTCCAGGATGATTTGCTGGCTCCCCCGGTATATACACGTCCGGCGGACTGGGATGGTCTTAAAGTGCCTGATATCCTCATCAGTGGACATGAAGCCAAAATTGATGAATGGAGATATCAGCAGTCACTTGACAGAACTACGCAAAGGAGACCTGATCTTTTAAAGGGAGATGATACTTAAGGGGGACCTCTAAAAACCTGGGTTTCTGCCATTTTGCCCCTAGCCCCTAAAGGGGAACACATTCACCTTCCGTACATTATGAATCTATCAATAAGATTAAATATAGGGTTTTAAAGTTTCCCTTCAGGGTTTAGATGGTTAGGTTGTTATCAATTTTAGTTTTTGGTTTTTCATTATTGTTTAATGATTTTATCATGCCAAACAGGAATACCCTTATCAAGCACATTCACAAAATAAATACCGGGAGGCAATGATTCAATCGTGAAGGAATACCTTTCCTTGTGTGCTAATAAATTTTCTGAAAATAGTAGCCTTCCATATAGATCAATTATTTGAATTGCGCCAGCATTAGGTGATGCACCTGTAAACTGCAGAATAATTTCTCCTGTCGTAGGGTTAGGAAAAATACTGATGCCTGTGTTCTGCAAAGGTTGTTCAGTAGCTACAATGGTTCCTCCAAGGCAGAAGTTGTCCAGTTGAACATACGAGAAAGTTTCTTTTCCTCCCTGACTATTGCTAAATGGATTGGTTACATACATAGCCGGCCTGACAAGAACACCCGGGAAGCCTCCACATATGTCAAGTGCATCCCAACCTCTGAGATCGTAAGGTATCTGAAGATCAAGCCATTCATTATGGGGAAGTCCTCTTAACGACACTGAAGCTAATTCGTAGCAACGGATACCATCGCATGAATTAGGTTTGATCTGATTGCCCTGGTAAAGTTCAATGTCAAATTGTTCTTTTGTTGGCTTACCGCGGAAGGGGATGGGTACTCCTCCCGGGGCTGAATCATTGACGGCAATCCGGATTCTGATCATGCCTTCAATTTTTGCCAGGCATACTGGTTCAACAGTACTCAGGATATCGGCAGTATCAATATTACCTGATAGCAATATTGTCCATCCATCTATGCTTCCGATTTGTGACTCCAGTAATTTAGGATTTCCTGAACTGGCTTTCCATCCGTTTGAATGTCCTCCGGTATTTAATCCGCCTTTTACTGCGCCCTCACTGAATGTAGGATTGTCAAGTACGCTGTTTACACAATCAGGCTGGTTACTACAGGTAACTGTAACAGATTGCGATTTTGTTATTGTTTCACAATTCGTTCCATCGGCTTTTTTCCTTGTCACCACCATGATCACAGTGTAAGTACCTGATCCGGGAAATGTGTAACAAAATGTATTATTTCCAGCACTTGAACCGATGGGTGTCCCATTCGTATTTGTGAGATACCAGGCAACCTTTTCACAATCACCTAATGCTATTGGTGAAAAACACGCTTTGCATGTCTTAGTGGAGAGTACCTGTGCAAAACCTTTATTGACTGCTGCAATGAGTGCCTGAACATCCTGGAATGTGCAAGGACAAACATCTATACATGGCGGATCAAATAAAAATTTGATGACACATGGACATGATTGCGATCCGCAATGTCCCATCAAAATCAGACTGTAAACACCTGCCTGCTGAAAATATGAATTCGGAAACGACATACTGAAATATGGATTTCCTATTTCACTTCCAGATGCAACTGTGCCACCACCAGGTCCAACTAACTGCCAGTCCACCGGAGCATCATTCGGGCATCCATTACCCTGACATTCAAATTTTCCTGTGAACGTGTAATTATAACCTGATGGCGGGCAACTTAGGAAAACAGGATTACCTCCACATGTCAATGGTACACCTGGCCCGCGTTCGAAACGAATGGCCATGTCGCTGAACGTACCACAATGGCATCCTTCGCAATTGATGGTTACATCAGTGCACATCTGCCTGGCCTGGCAGGCATCAAACACGGTAACACATATCTGATAGGTTCCGCTATTGCTGAATGTGAATGTCCATGAGCCACCTGGATCTGTTATCACTTGTGACACTGGAAAACCACCCACTATATACGGTGGTGTTCCAAACCAATAGCAGGAATCAAACTGTGGTGCAGTGACAGTAATACTGCAACCATTATTGACTACAGTGAAACCCTGATTAACCAACCCATCGAAAACAAGTGCATCGGTGCAACATGAATCGCATGGAGGTGTGACACAATTTCCACACACAGAAACATCATCAATGTAATAGTATGAACCCTCGTAAAATCCGCCAAGACCCGAAACCACCGCCGTTGAAAAACTACCATAGAAATTTCCAATGACCAGAAAATTCTCACCACCACTGGCTACATACGTACCACTGACAAGGGTCCATCCGGTTTTATTTGTAATGAAGTTGCCCGGTGGATTTGCAACCTGAGGTGTTAAGGACAAAACAGGTGCCCCTGTAATTGGTCCCACCATCGTGTTGGAAAGGTAAGCTCCAAATCTATCGATAGCCCAACGTGCCTGGTCTGCAAGACTCACATAGAATGAAACCAGGTATGAATTACCTGATATGAGTGGTGATGCCAGTTGAACTTCAAGATATTCACGATAAAAATTGTTAGGCTGCAAAATAAATCCTGCATATGCTGATCCGGTTCGAGGTGTTTGAGACCCAAACGTATTGTTAGGTACGCTCACACCACTTAGGGATGTTGCACAAATATTGTAATAATCTGCAGATCCATCGGTAGGAAGAAACCATGACGACGCGGTGAATGGAGGTGCAAAGCCGGTAGGACAAGAAATGTAATTTTCAAAGCTTGGATTCAACACAAGATTGTTGGGACAGAGCTCAATGCAATCAAGCGTGATCGTATCATGAAGGACCTTTTCAAAACAAATCAGTCCGTTAGTGTCAAGTTCAATCGCCAGGTAGGTGATGATAAAAGTACCGCTTACTGAATAGGCGTGTGAAGCCATGGAACCTGAATTAAATGGCCCGTATTCAAGATTTCCATCACCCCAATTAACAGACGCGATGTAGTCACCACAATCCGGCAGATTGCCTATGCTGAGCGTCGCAGTGCAAAGTGAATTGTCTATTGTTGTATTTGTAACGTTCATAATAGCGGCGCAGAATGCTTCAAAGTCAACACAACACGAGTTACTACAAGGCGGAATAAAAACACAAACGGAATCTCCCTCGAAACAACACCAATTGTCTCCGCTGAAAGAATCATGCAGACGAACTTGAAATGTCAGCTTGTCACCAATATTTAAACCCGTACCGAAAATGAAAGTACTGATGGTAGTCGTTCCACCAAATGGAAGCGGAGTGATTAAAATTGGATTTGGAAATACTGTCACAGGTGGCCCACCGATTTGATTAAAAATCACTTCATTCGCTGTATGAGGAGGTGTTGAATTATTTTGAATGGTCATCGTCAGCTGGTAATAAAAATTACCCGCTTCATCCTCGACGCATTCAATGTTTTGCTCCAGCACTTCAACACATTTGTTATTTACAACCGGGCAATCAAAAATTAAGGTGTCAGAGCATGCAATACTGTCCCTTCCCTGTGAATTGGTAGTTAGCCAATTTAGAACAACCACTTGTGGAGTCTCATTAGGCTGGTCTATTCCATCAAGACAGAAGTTAATCAGTCCTGCTGTTGTTCCATTTGGAATGGAGCCACTGATGTGCTGCCACTGAATTAATGTAT
>JBDSPM010000254.1:0-7358 GCA_039930325.1 Saprospiraceae bacterium | reverse complement strand
TGACATGAAGCATTGCTAATGGATTGTTAGTATTAATACCGGTCTTTCCATTTTTTAAAACGGTTATAGCATTTGCACGTGCATTATTTGCTGTCCCTTTTCCAATAATAAAAACCGGATCAAGTGGATCCCATGTTGTCGTTGAAATCGCGGTGGTGTCATTGAATCTTCCGATCACAAATGAAGAATACGGTTTAGCGAATGTATTTTCTCCAGTTGATATAGAATTATTTCCCTTCGCAATAGTGAAAGAACCGGTGGCTATACTTTGAGCACCTGTTGCTGAATTAATAAGACCAAATGCTGTCGAATTCTCACCTCCCGCAAATGAATATTGTCCGAACACTGTGGCACAAAACCCTGATGCAATGGTCGTAAAACCAAATGCAGTCGATGAGCCGCCTGTAGTTTTCGTATACGAACCAAATGCTGCTGATGAGCTACCAGCTGCAATGGTGTTATTACCGAATGATATTGAGGCTATTCCCGGTGCTGAGGAGAACAAGCCTGTAGCGGCTGACAGGAGTCCTGAGGCAACAGTTCCTTCTCCTATGGCAAATGAAGATTCACCTTTCGCAATGGTGTTTATTCCCGCCGCAAAAGAATACAAGCCTATACTGTCTTTGTCCCATTGTGCAGCAGTGACACGACCGGCTCTCAACGCGGCTTTATCAGGATACCACATCATGCGTGTTCCCGCACCGCTTACAGGTGTGTTCCCGGGCACACCAGGTGGAGGATCAATACCTGCAAACAAAACACTTCCTGTATTCACATGCAATCGCGCTGATGGAGAAATGGTGTTGATGCCCACATTTCCATTTTGTTTGATCGTTATCCTATTGACATTTCCACCTGCACGGAAAATAATTGAACTGTCAGTTCCAAAAATGAGCCCCGCTCGTATTAAAGTGTTTTGATTTCCGGAGAGAATACCGGATTCATTAGTATTCAAATGAGACAAATGAATAAATGAATTTTGATTGTCTTCGAAGATGGCGAATGCATTGGATAGCAAGGGACCGCCGGAAGGTGCATTGCGGATGACATGCAATTTCGCCTGCGGTGATAATGTATTGATCCCTACATTACCTGTTTGAGCTAAACTTAATTGCATGCCGCAAAAAGTGGTGCAAACAATGATCCAGTATTTATATGCCCTATTCATGTCCGAAAAGTTTGTGATACGTCGGAAAATTATCAGAAAGAAATTGGTGGTACAATCGCTAATAATAGGGAGAAGCTATTCCGCTCTGCCCCCATACCCCCTGATACTTCGACCTGCTGTACTCAAACTGGTGCTACACTTCGACTACCTTTCGCATATCCTTGTCCTCCCGCTCAGTGCGGCGCAGCTCAGCAACCAAGGGGCTTTGTTTTTATCTTGAATAAAATAAATTCCATGGTTACCATATTTCGCTTATTCCTTCTCAATCTTCTCCATACGCTTCAACAATTCCTGAAGCTGATTTCTTAAAATTTCATTTTCTTCCTGCAGCTCCTGTACAGCTTTCACCAAGGGCACTACAAATTCAGAATATCGGAGACCGTAATTATCTTTTTCATTTTGCGGTAAAACGACCCCGTCGAAATCAAAATTGATTTCTTTTGCTGCTGCTTCTACTTCCTGCGCGATAAAGCCTGTGTGAATGATTTGAGAGCGTTGTGTTTCCACTTCTTTCTGATTTTGCAATTCACTTGTTTTGAATTGCATTCCTTCTTCCGGCCGAATATGCTGATTGTATTTAGCCAGATCAAATTGATAGGAAACAGGCCTTAGTTGCCGAATGAATGCAAGGCCGGGTACGTTTTCTTCCACATTAAATTTAAATCTGCCATCCGATGGAAAACTGTAGGCTACCTGACCTTCTATTGTTAGAATAGCGGTGTTGCCGAGGCGGACTTTATTGCTTGCAGAACACGTAGCACTTTCTCCAATGGCAATTCCATTCTCCAAATTGCTGGCAGATAATGTGGAGGCTTTACCGATACACACGTTTTTATTTCCAGAGGAATTAATACTTGCTGAAGAATTTCCGATAAAGACGTTGTTTGATCCTGTCGAGTTACCTGTGCCGGCTGGCGATCCATAAAAGCAATTAAAACTTCCGGATGTATTAGAATCTCCCGCTCCTTTACCGATAAAGGAATTGCTCTCGCCGGCGATATTGGCTAAACCAGCATCCTTCCCTATGAATGTATTGTTAAAACCCACATCATTTGCACCACCTGCATCCTTTCCAATAAAAGTATTGTTTGTCGCTGTCGTATTTGCGTCACCGGCATTATTACCTACAAATGTATTTGAACCTCCGGCAGAATTTAATCCGCCTGCATTACTACCTATAAATGTATTATCATTTGCAGTTGTGTTGGCATCTCCAGCGCCTCGTCCAATAAAAGTATTATTATCTCCATCTGAATTTAAAAATCCGGCGTCCCTTCCTAAGAATGTATTGCTGAATCCTATCGTATTCGAAACACCTGCGTCTTTCCCAATAAATGTATTATCATTCGCAGTTGTATTTCCAACGCCCGCGGAATGACCAAGAAATGTATTTCCAGTTCCTGTTGTATTTGCACCCCCTGCGTCATTTCCAATAAATGTATTGTTATTGGCAGTAGTGTTGACATCTCCTGCAGCTCGTCCGACAAAAGTATTTGCTGTGCCTGTAGTGTTTAGTCCTCCTGCGAAAGTGCCTATGAATGTATTATCGTTGGCTGTTGTATTGGCATCGCCAGCCTGATAGCCTACAAATGTATTTTCCGTTCCTATCGTATTATCAATACCTGTGTTTTGGCCAATAAATGTATTGCAGCATGTTTGGGTTAACTTACCGGATGCAAATCCAATAAATGTATTTCCTGAGCCAGTTAAATTTTCGCTACCTGTCAGCTTTCCCAAAAAAGTATTACTGAACCCTGAATTGTTCGATTCGCCTGCATTACTGCCGATAAAAGTGTTTCCGCTTGCATTTAAATTTGAGGAACCAGCCGCCTGACCGATGAAAGTATTTCCCCCGCCGCCCTGGTTGGATGCACCTGCAGCCTGACCTAAAAAAGTGTTATTATCTCCTGTTCCATTGAATTCACCTGCTATCTGACCGATGAAAGTATTATTGTTGCCGTCCGAATTTATTTTTCCTGCTGATTGACCTACAAAGGTGTTGCTTATGCCTATTGAATTCGTCACACCTGCAAGCTGTCCTATGAATGTATTGTCACTGGCTGTTGTATTGGCTACACCTGCTCTCTCCCCGACAAAAGTATTTCTGATGCCTGTTGTATTTGCACCACCCGCATTTGTACCCAGGAATGTGTTATCACTTGCAGTTGTATTATCATCGCCTGCTCCCTGGCCAACAAACGTATTATCAACACCTGTTGAATTATTTGTTCCTGCTGTTTCGCCGAGAAATGTATTGTTACTCGCCGTTGTATTTGCGAAACCTGCATTGCTCCCCAGAAAGGTATTTGAATTACCGGTAGTATTTAATTGTCCACTGGTTGCGCCAATAAATGTGTTTGAAAACCCGGAAGTATTATTGAAACCCGAAGTCTCACCCAGAAAAGTGAGTCCGGTTCCGGAAGTGTTTTGAAATCCAACAAATGATCCTATGAATGTATTATTATGCGCTGTATTTTTCCTTCCGGATGAATGGCCAAGAAATGTGTTTCCTGAACCAGTGACATTATCTTTTCCTGAATTAAGGCCGATAAACAAATTACTATTGTTCGTACCATCATCATTCAATCCCGCATCCAATCCTATAAACAAACTATTGCCCGGTGACTGGAGTCTTGCCGATCTTCCATCTAATACAAGCTGCTCGAAATTGGCTGTTTTAAACCGGATCTTATCCTCATCGGCAACAGATTCTACCTGAACCTTTGTATCGTTATCCGCATCAGCAAGTTCAGTGATATTCCCTTTTCGGATTTCTTTCCAGATGGTTCCATCGAAAAAGAAAAAACTTTTAATGTCCGTATCATAAACCAGTAATCCGGTTGCAGGGCTCATGATTGAAGTCCGGTTGGATGTGGTCATGCGGGGTATCAGCATGCCTTTGCTTGTGCTTTTGACGTCGAGCATGGAGGTGGGATCCGGGATAGAACCGTCAATAGTGACACTGACCTGAGCCTTGGCAACAGAATGAATGATCAATAACATGACAAAAATATTTACGAGTTTTTCCATTAGTCAGTGATTTTGATAAAGAATGGAAAAATAGGTCGGAAAAAATTACTTCGAAATCGCTAAATCTAGTGATGGGCAACTTCTCTCTGAAAAGTGTAATTTGGATTCGTGGGTTACTCAAGATCAACACATTCGAGTTATTTCCGCCGGCTTCTGATAGCTATTATTTTCATTTGTCTCCGGCTTACCTGTATTGCGCAATCTTCCAACCTGGTTTTTGAACACCTCACCACTGATCACGGTCTTTCTTCTGACAAAGTAGAAGCCATTTTACAGGATAAAGATGGCTTCTATTGGATAGCCACCCAAAATGGCTTAAACCGGTTCGATGGAACAACCTTTAAAGTGTACCTGTATAATTCATCTGACAGCACCTCGCTTTCCCATAATTATTGCACGGCCATCGCAGAAGACAGCAATGGTGATATCTGGGTAGCCACTTATAAAGGAGTAAGCAGGCTTATTAAATCAAAAGGAATTTTTCAGCGTATATATCTTCAGCATCCTTCCAGGAATTTCGAAATCACCAACCGCATTTATAACCTCGCTGTCGATCATGTCGGGAATATCTGGATCGCAGGCAACGGTCTTTGGAAATACAACATTCAAAATGATAGCCTCATTTTATTTAAGAACAATCCCTCAGATCTTTCCACCATTCCGCATTACAGCCTGATCACGCATTTAATATTTGATGACGCATTGAATGGCCTGTGGTTTACTTCGGGTAATGAATTGGTATTTTATTCTTCTTCTCAACAAGAATTTCAACATAAGCTTAACAATCCGCATGGATGGAAAGTATTCGAACATGCCGATAGCCGTGAGCTTGCATTGGATAAAAAAAACCGGTTGTGGTTCCGCGATCAAAAAACGCAGGTATTGGGATATTTTGAAAGCAATCATAACAGCATAACATTTACAACAAAAAAAGTAAATCAGGGGATCAAGCAGATCTTCGCTGATGAAAAGAACAGGATATGGATTTTTTACTGGCTGGCAGAAGCTGAGATTTTTGACCCTGAGACGTCAACAACAGACACTGATTTTTTTTCTCCGCATTACGGCCGTCCGGCTCTAAGTCAGAAGGGAAATTATCTCTTCGTGGACAGTCAAAATAACCATTGGATTGCGTCTGATAAGGGGATCAGCATTTACAATGAAGCCAATCAATATTACAGATTACACCGGTTGATGTTCAATGAAACGAATGCCGAAAATGAACCAATAAAAATAAATGCGCTGGCACAAAACATATCCGGAAGTTTGTGGGTAGCAACGAATATTGGGCTGTTTAAATATGATCTTCAAACTAACCAGGCACGGCAAATAAAAATTAATTCACCCATAAAAGCAGTGAATACACTTTGCTCTGATGGTGAAAAATTATGGATTGGGATACACGACAGGCTTCTTTGCGTGGATACTAAAGATGAATCCATCATAAAAAACATTTTTATCAACCCTGGTATATTCTTTATCAGGAAAGACAATGCCGGAGATTTGTGGATCGGATTATGGACGGGCGGCCTGTACCATTTGAATTTGAAAAAAGACCAACTTACTGCTTTTAAAAAAGATGAAAAAAATTCTTCAATCCGTTCAAATAATCTGATCACCGGACTGCAGGAGGGAAATAACTTTTGGGTAGGTTATAATGCGGGAATTGGTTTTTCAAAATACGATAAAAACGCCGGTTCGTGGATTCATTATCATCCGCAGGAAAATGATTTGTCCAGTTCAAACGCCGGTACCATTACGGTCATCACTAAAGATAACACTGGTTATTTGTGGCTGGGCACGCACGGAGGAGGCCTATTCCAATTCGATACCACCCGAAATACTTTTATAAACTATCAGCAGCAGGATGGGTTGAGCAGCAATTATATCAACAGCATCGTTCCGGATGCAAATGGCCATCTGTGGATATCCACTGCCGATGGTATGAATTATTTCGATATGGATAATAAAAACGTTCACTCATTGGATATGGGTCTCGTTTTTTCGGATAATGATTTTGCAGCAAATGGAATTCAGGGATTGAATGATAAACTCTATTTCTTTTGTAAAAATGATATTGTTGAAGTAGATCCTTTGCGGTATAAACCGAACCATCAATTTCCTCAACTCGTCATCAGCAGCTTTAAAATCTTTGATCAGGAGGTGTACATCCCCCGGCAACAGGATGTGATCAATCTTTCACACAGGCAGAATTTTTTCTCATTTGAATATTCAACCATTAAAACACATCCACTCAAAGATGTGAATTACGCTTATAAGCTGGAGGGCTTTGATAAAGACTGGAATAACACCGGCCATCAAAATTTTGTGAGCTATACTAATGTGCCAGAAGGAAATTACAGGTTCATGGTAAAGGCTACCAATGATGACGGACAGTGGAGTGATGCCTTATTGAATCTTCCCCTGCACATTAAACCCCCCTTTTGGCATACATGGTGGTTCATTACTTTGTGTGTTGTATTTATTTCTTCGGGCATCTATGCATTTTACCATTACCGTGTACAACAAATCAAAAAAATATTTTCGTTACGGACTAAAATCTCACAGGATCTCCATGATGACATTGGGGGTTCGCTTAGCAGTATCCATATTTACAGCTCAGTAGCAGAAAATGAGGTGGACGAAAACCCTGATAAAGCAAAAGAATTTTTACAACAAATCAATTCCAGCAGCCGTGAGGTCATGGAAAATATAAGTGATATCGTATGGGCAAATGATACAGAACATAAAGAAAAATCTTCACTCTCCGGCAGGATTAAAAATTATGGATATGATTTGTTGTCGCAAAAAAATATTGAATGCAGATATGTAATAGATCCATTAGCCGAAAAAAAATTGTCCAGGCCTGAAGCCCGGCGGAATATACTGCTGATCATCAAGGAAGCTTTAAATAATATGGCAAAATATAGCGAGGCTTCTCATGCCGAGATTCACGTCTCTGTCAATGGAACACATCTGTTGGTCCATATTGCTGACAACGGAAAGGGATTTGACACAACCACCATCAGGAATGGAAACGGATTACGCAATATGCAAAGCAGGGCGGATGTCCTGGGCGGAAGTTTTAAAATTAATTCTGTTTCAGGCAAAGGAACGGATATCCATTTCCGGATACCTATCCCTAACATTAGCGATAGAT
>JBDSPM010000253.1:0-5591 GCA_039930325.1 Saprospiraceae bacterium | reverse complement strand
TAGACTATTCTAATCGCATATTTAGGATTTGAGATTTGGACTATTCTAATCGCATATTTAGGATTTGCGAATTACCACCTTTTCTTTTGCCAACTCCAAACGACGGATGATTTTAACAACATAATATTAAATCCCCGCCCTTTGCGAACTTTGCACTGAAAAGACCGCATCATCGTTAATCCTTCAGAAATGAGTAAAATTCTACAAGGCAAGTCCGCCATCATCACCGGGAGCAGCAGGGGTATTGGTTTAGCCATCGCAAAAAAACTTGCATCAGAAGGGGTGAATGTTGTGATCGCCGCCAAGACGATAGAACCTCATCCCAAACTTCCCGGCACCATATATACTTCTGCTGAAGAAATAAAAGCGGCAGGGGGTCAAGCTTTAGCAGTCGTCCTCGACCTGAGAGATGAGGAGCAAATCCAAAATGTAGTTCGGGAAACGGTTTCCCATTTTGGAGGCATAGATATCCTGGTCAATAATGCAAGTGCGATTTTTCTGGCAGGTATTGAACATACGCCGGCAAAAAAATATGATCTGATGCATCAGATAAACGTGAGAGGAACGTACCTAATGTCACAGGCTTGCATTCCTTACCTGAAGAAATCCAATCATGCACATATTCTCACGCTTTCGCCGCCTGTAGATATGAATGTCAGGTGGTTCGAAAATCATACAGCATATACCATGAGCAAATATGGGATGAGCATGGTGATGTTTGGACTTGCAGCGGAATTTAAACCTTATAAAATAGCTGCCAATGCTTTATGGCCAAAAACAACGATTGCAACAGCGGCTGTACAAAATCTGTTAGGAGGTGATGCATTGATGAAACAATCACGGTGGCCATCGATAGTAGCCGATGCAGCATATTATATACTTTCACAGGATCCGGCAACAGAAACGGGGATGTTCTATACCGATGAGGAAATATTAATGAGAAATGGAATAACTGATTTTTCAGGATATGCTGTAGATCCCTCATCTGAGTTGGCTCCTGATTTGTTTGTCGCCCCTATGCTTTGAAATGATAATCAGCAACCTAATGCTACAGCTTATCTACAATCCCAGGAAGGTGACAATCAGTAATTATTTTTGATATAGTTATAATTAATATTCAAAATGAAAAAAGAAAGAAAAGACAAAGATTTTATTAAAGCACCTTATCTCGAAGGAGGTAAAGTGGCACTTGAAGCTTTTGTCAAGAAGGAGCTTCGCTATCCCAAAGAAGCATTGGCTGCAAAAATCGAAGGAACAGTCAGTGTTCGCTATACGGTCGACTACAAGGGGAATGTGATTGAAGCTAATATTATCGCTCCTCTTGGCCATGGGTGTGATGAAGAAGCCTTACGCATTGTGAAAAGCCTTAAGTTCAAAGTGCCCAATGATGGAAAGATTACTTCAAAATTTACCAGGATGCTACATATTCATTTCAGACTTCCCGGATCTCCTGCTGTATTGCCAACAACAAAAAATATGGCTACGACACCCGAAGGATCCTCATTATCCTATCAATACCAGGTTGTGACAACACCGTCTAAAGCTGGAGCGGCTGTAAAGAAGTCTTCTTCATATGAATTTAATATTACACTACCGAATAAGAATGAATGAGCAGAGAGCATGGGGCGGCATGGGGCATGGGGCAATGGTTAATGAGCAATAGGCAATGTGCAAATTGCAACATTTGTGTAGGGGCTGACCTGTGTGTCTGCCCACGCAGTAGGGGCAGAAGGCAGGCAATAGGGCAATAATAAAGCAATAATCAATAAGAACTTGATAATTGAATGTAAGAGCAGCCCTGTGTTTCTGCCCTTAAGCAAACAGGAAAACATTTATGCCCCGGCGTTTTCGAAATGACGCGAAGCAAGTGGAGAAACGCAGGGGAGAAAAATTTCGCGAAAATTTTGAAGCGGCAAAAAAACATTTCCAACAAACCTTATTATGACTACCACAACAAAAGCATTGAAGGGAGGCGAATTTATCATTCGTGATTCATCGCCGGCTGAAATATTTATACCGGAGGATTTCAATGATGACCAGAAGATGGTACGGCAAATGTGCAGGGACTTTGTGGCTGAGATGGGAGAGAAAGCGAATGTCCTGAGTGAACAAGTAGAGCTAATGGAAAAAGCAGGAGCCCTGGGTCTGCTGGGCGCTCATATACCGGAAGCATACGGAGGAAATCCGCTGGACACAAATTCGAACACGCTGATCGGTGAGGAACTTGGAAGAGCAGGTGGTTCATTTGATACTACATTCGCGGCTCACATCGGCATTGGTATGCTGCCCATTCTTTATTTTGGAACTGAGGAGCAGAAGAAAAAATATTTACCGGGTCTTTGTTCGGGTACACATAAAGCATCCTATTGCCTGACAGAACCCTGGTCCGGTTCTGATGCGCTTGCTGCACGTACAAGGGCCGATCTGAGTACCGATCAAAAATATTATGCGATCAATGGTCAGAAGATGTGGATCTCAAATGCGGGATTTGCGGATGTCTTTATTGTATTTGCAAAAGTCGGGGGTGAAAAATTTACAGGATTTATCGTGGATTCTCATTCACCAGGCATCACGCTTGGAGAGGAAGAAAAGAAGCTTGGCATTAAAGGATCATCTACACGCCAGGTGTTTTTTGAAAATGTACAAGTGCCTGCAGAAAATGTGTTGGGTATTATCGGCCAGGGCCATTTGATTGCTTTCAATTCTCTCAATATAGGCAGATTCAAATTGGGAACCATGGCCATGGGTGGTTCAAAAAAATGCCTTGACATAGCAGTAAAGTATGCTAACGAACGTCAACAATTCGGCGCATCAATTTCTTCTTTCGGGGCTATCAAGCATAAACTGGGAGAAATGGGAGCGTTAATATTTGCGATTGAATCCGCTTCATATCGATTATCTGACATGATGGCGGAACACAAAGACGAATCCCTTGCTTCAGGTTCAACTTTTGAAATGGCCATGCTGGGTTCTGCAAAAGAATATGCATCAGAATGCGCCATCATTAAAATAGCGGGATCGGAATACCTGGATTTTATAGTTGATGAAATGTTACAGATCCACGGTGGCAATGGATATTCCGAGGAATATCCTGCAGCACGTGCATATCGTGATCAGCGAATCAACAGGATCTATGAGGGGACCAATGAGATCAATCGCCTTCTCCTGGTGGATCGCATCATAAAAAAAGCTCTCAAAGGTGAGCTCGACCTGGTAGGCCCTGCATGGGCTGTTCAAAAAGAGCTGATGTCTTTACCTACAAAATCAAATGAGGACAGCCCTTGGGCTGCCGAGATTCAGGCAATATTGAATTTCAAAAAATGTATGTTGCTCGTGGCAGGTGCTGCTGTAAAATATCAGATGGATGGAAAACATGATCTCAATCATCAGCAGGAAGTGGTCATGCATATCGCCGATATCTCTATTGATTGCTTCATCGCAGAATCACTATTGCTTCGGGCAAGAAAATTAGGTGAAGGAACCTATATCTATTCAGCTGATGTGGTGAAGTCCATCACACAGCTTTTCATAGGAGAAGCACAGTCGAGAATTCAAAAACATGCGAATGATGCGCTCACCGCATTCGCGACCGGAGACGAGCTTATCATCATGCTGAAGGGGGTAAAAAGATTTAACAGCTATCCTTCGATCAATACCGTTCAAGCCAGGCGAGTGATTTCTGATGACCTAATCCGGGCCAATGGATATAGTCTTGAATTCTGAAAATTGGATTGATAAAGATGAAGTGTATGGCAGCAATTCATTCCATCATCATTCGACCCTTGCGTAAAGTTATCCGGACCAGATAAAATTTTTGTAAAAAAAAATTCCAGAAGTGGTACAAGTAATAATGTAGAATCCTATCTTTGATAAATCAATTTGGAAATTTCTTACTATCAATATCCAAATTCGTATCAAGAAGATCAGCGCCGCAAAGCGCTGATTTTTTTTTCTACATCAAAAATCGTAAATTCACACCACTCGCCCCGAATTGACTTTCAAATTCGGTTTATTATGAAACACGTTACCTTCTCAACTTTCCTATCAGTCTCCCTGATTTTATTTTTTTTGAGTTCCTGGCAGTTTTCCTTTGCTGCCACCAAGTATGTATCCAATACTGGCAATAATACCAACTCAGGCAATTCATGGGCACAATCCTGGCTGACCTTAAAATATGCTGCTGATCATATTGTAGCCGGTGATAGTGTCTGGATCGCGAATGGTAATTATGCAGGTTTCGATCTGCGAATCACCGGAACTGCTGCAAACCCTATTGTTTTTATTGCAGCAGGAAGTACCTGTGTAATCAATATTCAAAATGGGACGACTACAGATGGTATCAATGTCGAGGATGCAAACTATATAGAAATAAATGGGGTGAGGGTCATCAATCAGCCACGCAATGGCATACGATTGGTTCATGCTAATAATTGCATTGTCCGAAATACGTATTGTGACAACAATGTTAAAAGAGGAATCTTTACCGGAATGACGGATGATCTGTTGCTGGAATATAATGAGTGCCTTAATTCAATCGACGAGCATGGGATCTATGTTTCAAATAGCAGTGACCGGTCTATCATCAGGTACAATATTTGTCACCACAATCATGGTGGTGGGATACAAATCAATGCGGATATTAGCCAGGGAGGCGATGGTATCAGCACTGATCCCGAGATATACGGAAATGTGATTTATCAAAATGGCATAGGAGGCGGAGGTGCCATCAATCTGGATGGTGCGCAGAGTGCATTTATTTATAACAACCTTTTATATGAAAACCATGCGACAGGTATTGCACTTTTTCAGCAAGATGCGGCGGCACCGTCTATCAACGCAGTGATAGTGTATAATACAATTGTAAATGCAGTCGATGCCCGCTGGTGCATACTGGGTGTAAATGGCTCGACGGGTGCACAGGTATTCAATAATATTATTATTAATCAACACCCTTTCCGTGGAAGCATTGCTTTGGATCCTGATGCAGTTCCGGGGTTTGCTTCTGATTATAACATTGTCATAAACCGCCTCAGCACGATGGGTGATGGAAGTAGTGTCCCACTGAGCACGTGGCAGACGTATGGGTATGATATACATAGCATGCTTGCGGAACCAATGTCTTCTATATTTGTTGCTCCGGGATCTGATTATCATTTACTGCCCAATTCACAGGCAGTTAATACAGGAAATGGTGCGTTTTCATTTGGTATAACCACGGACATTGAAGGTGTCAATCGTCCGCAGGACAGCCAGGTTGATATAGGTGCTTATGAGGTGCAGGTATCTCTTGGCATTGATCCTGGGAATGTGAAGCCGCCTTATTTAGGTAGGCCTGATCCTGGGATCATCATTGGGCGTCAATCGATATCGTGGCCGGGAGTGCTTGAGGGCGAATTGATGATCATAGATGTGGGGGGAAGAATATTAAAGAAAATGGATATTGGCACTGTGGAATCCTATTCTTTTCAGGAGCTTGTTCCTGGAATTTATAGGGCGATAGTATCTACGAAATATGGGGTGGAATGGAGTAAGTGGTTTGTGTGGTCAGGAAGGTGATGAAGAGAGAAAAGTGAAAAGTGAAGAGAGAAGAG
>JBDSPM010000252.1:0-3209 GCA_039930325.1 Saprospiraceae bacterium | reverse complement strand
ATTATTAACTTTAGGTGCTGGCTGTTCCGGCGCACCGTATACAAACGTTGGCGCAACCGCAAGTACGAATGAACCTTATCCATCATGTTCCGGCACAAAAGCTAGTCCAATATGGTTTAAATTCGTCGCCCCTTCTAGTGGAGCCGTTCGCGTTACTTTAGATCTTGGTACACCTACTTTTACTGATTCAAAAGTCGCCATTTTCTCAGGTACAGATTTAAATGGCTATACAGACTTCGTCATCCTGTCATGCGATGATGATGGTGGTTCAGTTTTTGGATCGGGATTCGAATCTGCAGTTTTCGTGACAGGTCTTACTTCAGGAACTACCTATTATGTCGCTGTTGATAAATATAATACAAGTACAACTAATGGTACATTTTGTATTGCAGTAGATGAGTTAACAAGCAGCATGATCTCGTCCAACACAGGTTGTACAAGTTCATATCAGACTCCATCATCAAATAGTAATACCACTTATACTGGATGGGCACCATTGCTTGATGCAAGCTCTAAACTCATAGCATTGGTTAAAAACCCTGCAGGTGGTGATGTTAGTCTTTACTCTCTTGCTTCTCAAAATATTAATGGGGGCCCTGTTCGTTCATCTGGAGGAGTCTTTTATCTTGACAGAAACTTCCTGATTAATAATACTTCGGCTACGACTGTTAACATACAACTCTTCTACCTCAATAGTGAATTGACAAGTCTAATAGCTGCGGATCCTGGGGTTACTGCTTCAAATCTCGGCGTAACTCGTCAAACAGGTACCGTGTGTAAGAACGACTTTTATGATCCTAACGGAGTAGAATCATTTATTCCTCAGACAAGTAACGGAGTCACCGCTGCTGGATTGGCTAGATGGATTCAATTTACCACCCCGGCCTTTTCTAATTTCTATTTGCAGGGCAGCGGAAGCCTACCATTGCCTCTCAACCTCCTCGCCTTCAGCGGCTACAAAGAAGGAAACCACAACATGCTCAAATGGACGACCTCCAATGAAAGCAATAACCGCGGTTTTGAAGTTCAGCGATCTAATGATGAAGTTAATTTTACAACACTTGGTTTTATAGATACACAGGCACCAGGCGGTACCAGTATTGGCAAATTCAACTATTCCTTCATGGACATGTACCCATCTGGTCCAATCCTATACTATCGCCTCAAGCAGATGGATCTTGATGGTCAAAGCAAGCTCAGCCCCATAGTAGTGATCAAAGGCGCGAAACCATTGACTCTTGCAGTCGATGGCCTATTCCCGAACCCGGCCAGCACAGAGATACGTGTTCTCATTGGCGCCCCGGTTCGCGATGATGTCACCATAGTCGTCATGGATGCAACAGGAAGATCTGTCCTTACTCAGAAAATTAGCGTTGAGCCAGGAAGCAATACCATACCGCTGGATATCAGCACGCTGACCAATGGCACTTACGTTCTGAAATTAATATGTGCGGCAAATTGTGATATACCCGTTGCAAGGTTTGCTAAACAATAATCAGGTAGAATTATGGAAGGATTAAAAATAATCAAGTAACCCTGCTGCAATATAATTCGGAGCATTCGGGATAAAAGGGAGGCTGTATACACAAAGCCTCCCTTTTTTTGGTCTCAGGACGAAGTTCTTGGAGGCGGGTAGGGTCTCTTCGGTCATAAGTCAAACACTTAAACCTTCCCCATAAACTCATCAACCTATAATCTCATCAACCTATCGGGGGAGGTGCATTCATTTTTTCAAAATAAAATCAATTGAGAATATAATGTTGTCTTCCATTTCTTATTAAAATTTCGTAGAATTTTAAAAAGATGACTCCTCCCCGGTATAACTGAGCTGTTCGCACTGAGCTGGATGAGTGAGAGGATAAGCGTGTCGAAGTGTAGCACGAGGTTGTGTTTAGCAGGTCCAGGCAAGAAGAGGGCCGTGGGGGTGTAAGTAAAATCTCCCACTGGAAATTGTCGACACATAGAGACTCTGAAAGTTGATAGTAAGCTTGAGCTTATTGCCAGACTTTCGGCATGCATGAAATCCGGCAAAAAGAAAAAGGCTCGGTCATTGAATGATCTGTATGGATCTTTCATTTCTAAAAAATCCGCTGAAGAAATCATAAAAGACCTGAAAGAATCAAGAAATTTCAGCAGAGCGGTAGAAGCACTGTGAAATACTTGCTGGACACTATTCGCATCTATTTTCTTAAAAGACGCCCATGCTTTGACATGCTATAAACCTTCTTTTCTTGCTTGTTTTTTTAGATTTTGAATGATCACTTTATCTAAATCACTTTTGTCATAAGTTCGCATTACTACAACCAATCCATCTTCTTCAATAACTTTAATAATAACTCGGGCACTTCCGGATTTGCCCTTGTCCTTGTCTGTAATATCCATCCTGATTTTGTAAAAACCATCTCCCATATCATCGCCGGTTCGTGGAGTTTTCTTAATAATATCCTTTAGGTTCAGAAAGTCCTTTTTTATACCTGGATATTTTTTAAGAAGTTTCTTCGCTTCTAAGAGAAAAGTCTTTGTTGGAAAAACCTTATAATTCGTCGATGGCTTGGTTGAATGACTTCTCTGGCTTCTTTCCTCTTCTGATTTGGTCTCTGATTTCTTTGGCTTCACGAATTGAATTTAAATTTTTTCGAGCCTCCGTTTTTGATTGAATAGCAGGTTTAATACCCTCAACCACATTTTTTTCTTTAGTTGTTGTTAAGGCAATCTTCGGTTCGCTTATTGCTTTAGTAATATTATTTGCACGATTCATTATTTTATTCAGTTGACTGTGGTATAAATATATAGCTAAAAAACGGAGCCTTAAGGTAATTAGTTGCATTTGATTTCATAATGCCTTCCCAGGGGAACAGAATCTGCAGGATTCAATGGGGGAATCCGAAGCCTTGTCACCGACGCGCCATAGCCGTTTTGGCGACGGCGAGGCGAAAGCGATCCCATCACCTGCCATTCATTCGTCCGGGTTTCACCCGGAGCTAACGTAATCAGATCCCTTCAGGATCATTGGTTAGATCACTCCGTGATCATTTGATCCCTTCAGGATCATTCCCGGACCTTTGTTCCTGCAACCGACATTTGAAGTATTTACTTGCAAACTAATATTTCCGTATCTGTTTCTCTTAGAATATCTACGAAAGGAAGCTTGTAGCTTCCAAGCATGCCGCACTGAGCTTGCTGAATGTGTCGAAACTGCTTCAGTTTTT
>JBDSPM010000251.1:0-3043 GCA_039930325.1 Saprospiraceae bacterium | reverse complement strand
AGTGCCGCCAATGTGAACGCTGATCACACTTTCCAAATATAAATAATTCCTATCAAAACCGCGTTAAAAATCTCCATGTCCTATGCTCTGCGAATGTAATAATTGTCGTCGCAAATTTTCACAATGTTGATGAGCTGCGGTTGGTGAGCTGTAGCACAAGGTTGAGTAAAAGCAGGTCGAACTATAGCACCAGGATGAGTATAGCAGGTCGAAGCATCACTCTTCACTTTCTTCATCCTCCGCATCCGCAGGATATCCCGCTCGCAACCTGAACCTGGAATAAATCATCGAACCTGATAAACACACTATGATCACTCCCAGCGAAATGAACACCTGTGCATTTTTTCCAACATAGGGCTCAATCCAATGTTCCAATAACATCTTCAGGCCAATAATTACAAGGACAATAGCGATGCCCTGTTGTAAATAATCAAATTTGGAAATGGCGCTGCGAAGAAGAAAAAACAAAGAACGCAAGCCAAGCAGCGCAAAAATATTGGAAGTATAAATCACCATCCTGTTTGTTGAAATCCCCATCACTGCAGGAATGGAATCCAGCGCAAATACTAAATCAATACAAGCCAGCATGATGACAACCAGAAATAAGGTGGTGTACAGTCTTTTACCTTTCTCACGAACGATAAATTTTCCATTACCATCATGAGATGCAAGAGGAAGGAATTTTTTTAAAAATTTATACACTTTAGAATGCACGGGATCAAACTCGTCATTACCATCAGCGAAAAACATTCTGTTCCCTGTATATACCAGAAATGCACCGAAGCCATAGAGTATCCAATGAAATCTTTCTACGAGTGCAACACCCACTGTAATAAAAATAACCCTGAATACAATCGCCATCAATATGCCCAGCAATAACACTCGACCATAATGTTTGGCCTTAACAGAGAAAGAAGAGAAGATGAGTATGAACACAAAAATATTGTCAATGCTGAGACTCCATTCCATGAGGTAAGCACTGAGGTAGGAAATAGCCATTAAACGGCTATCATAGATCCACATGAACACAAAAAACCCTAATGCGAGCGAAACCCAGAATATGGTCTGGTAAAGTGCCTGCTTAATGGTGACTTTTTTGTTCGATTTGCTGATCAGGCCCAGATCAAAGACAAGTGCGGCTACGATCACAATACCAAAAATGAGATATGTCAACTCGGCTGCAGTCATGGAAGCTGGTTTTGGGATAAAGATATCTCAACACTTCAACCAAGCAGAAGTTGTGCCGGCAGGTCGGTACGTATACGTATACGTATAGATTTGATATGGCCAATTTTCTTTACCCGGTTCAATGACATCATCTACTTGATATTCAGATATTTATATATATGAAATAAGCTCTCTATTCATAGCCTCTTCGAATAGCTTTACTATCCTCTTGACATTTGATCCATTTTACCCCTAACTTGTCGTTTCGTATGTAAACAGGCGGAAAGCTGTTGATGAATTATTTATACACGGAGACCGTTTCATTACAATACTGACAATCATAGATGGTGCAATCTGGCAATTATCAAATCCTCATCCAGAAACTGGATGCGTTCACAAGACGATTTTATTTAAACAAACTGATCCGGGGCAGCCTCATTACTATAGGTTCCATTCTGGCGGTTTTTTTAGTATACGCTCTTCTTGAGAACCAATTTTATTTTGGTGGTGCTACACGTAAGTTGCTACTGGGATCTTTTATTCTAATGTCACTTGCCAGCCTCGGTTCTCTTGTGCTTTGGCCACTTGCTCAATATTACAGGCTTGGAAAAATAATATCTCACGATCAGGCAGCCGCTATCATCGGCAGCCACTTTGGCCACATTCAGGATAAGCTTTTAAATATACTTCAGTTAAGGCGGCAGGCGGATTTGGTCTCAGGAAATACGGAGTTGCTCTTCGCAGGTATCGAGCAAAAAACAAAAGAAATAGAGCTAGTCCCTTTTAAAGCAGCTATTGATTTAAATAAAAACAGAAAGTATCTGCGGTACGTATTGCCACCGGCTTTGGTGTTACTGACTTTATTGATTGCAGCACCAAGCATGATACGCGACAGTGCTGACCGCCTGATTCACACCAACAAAATTTATGAACGCGCAGCACCATTCCATTTTTTAATTGATCCTGAACAAAAGCTATCTGTAGTACAGTATGATGACTATGAGTTGAAGGTTTCAACGGAAGGATCCATGATGCCTGCAGAGGTTTTCATAGAAATAGACAAGTATTCCTATCGTCTCCGTAAAGATGGGGCCTCTACCTTTTCTTATCATTTTAAAAATGTGCAGGACGATACGCCATTTAAAATCTATGCAGGACCAGTGAGCTCCGAGGAGTTGACACTTGCTGTGATCAAAAAACCAGGCATCATGTCTTTTGATATTGGGCTTGACTATCCGTCCTACACAGGTCGCAGAGATGAAAACCTGAATAATATCGGTGACCTGGTGGTTCCGGAAGGCACTCAGTTAACGTGGGACATTCAGGCTGCACATACAGAAGCAATGGATGCGCGTTTTGAAGGAGTTCCATCCAAAACCGAGGCTGAGCGACGCAGTGAGGATCGTTTTATCATCAAATCAAGAGCGAACCGAGACGGCCGGTATACGCTCTATTTGAATAACAGCCTGATCAATCATCCCGATAGTGTTCAATACACCATCAGGGTGATACCAGACCGATTCCCGGGCATTACTGTAGAATCCTTTGAGGATAGCCTGGAGCATAACCTGATCTATTTTGCAGGACATGCGGATGATGATTATGGCATCCGGTCCCTTACATTCCAATACGAGCATGCAGATGAAAAGGGCAATATCATAGACTCTAAAAAAGTGGGCATGGATGTTCCGCATCCTACACAATTTTCCTACACGCATGCTTTTGATATCAATTCTGTCGAATTGAAGCCGGGTGAAGAAATCCGTTATTTTTTCGAAGTGCATGACAACGATGGTATCCATGGAAGCAAGGCAAGTAGAACCCCCGTCATGCAATACCGTAAGCCCACTGCTGAAGAATTCGAAAAGAAAGCTTC
>JBDSPM010000250.1:0-2836 GCA_039930325.1 Saprospiraceae bacterium | reverse complement strand
TTCAAAACGGTTTAAGAGCCAGAGGCTTTGATATCGGGGAAACAAACACTGTCGTAACTCCTGTTTATCTCCATTGTACACCATTTGAAGCCACGCAACTGGTTCATGATATGCGGGAGTCTTATGGTGTGTTTACTTCCATGATCATCTATCCGGTGATTCCAAAAGGAATGGTACTGCTGCGCATGATACCTACTGCATCGCATACTGAAGCGGATGTTGAACAAACGCTCAATGCATTCTCTGCTGTTGCTGAAAAATTGAAAGCAGGTGCATATCAAAATACGATATTGAATCCGGTAATTGGATAAAGTGAAAAACGAAGAGTGAAAAGTGAAGAGTGATGCGTAATCATTACTCAGTGATCACTGCAATGTAAAATACAATTCCCCTTTTTCAGGGGTTAGGGGCAACAAGGTGATAAGTAGCTCGTGTTAACCAGTCAGTGACATTCACACTTCACTCTTCACTCTTCACTTTTTTGCTATTGGGGTGATCAATCCGTCCTCTGTCAGTGCATCTAGAATTCCTGTGTCAAGATTATACTGTGGTTTGAAATCCAATTCTCTTCTTAATTTGGAATTGTCAACGCGCCAGTTTCGCGACGTGATCTCATGGATCTTAAAGGGGCTGAGATGAAGTGGTTTTTTGCGCATTCTTGCAAGCAATAATCTTACATGAGCAATGCTGAGCAACAGGCTTTTTGGAAGCAAAATTTTACGTGTCTTTATACCCAGGTGCTTTGACAGATACTCATTCACTTGTGCAGGTTTGTAATCATTCCCATCGGATACAACAAAGATCTGGCGATGAATCTCTTTATCGATGGCATCCCAGAGTACCCTTGCAAGATCCTTCGCATTGACAAAACTGACGATTTGACTTAAGGATCCCACTCTCACTGCAAAACCTTTCTTTACAACCTTCACTATCTCGTGTATGAATTTAGTATCCCCTGGACCATACACGGAAGTGGGTCTGAAAATCACCCAATCCAAACCTGGAATGGCCATGATTATTTTCTCTGCCGCAAGTTTGCTTATGCCATAGGGTGTAAACGGCTTAGGCACAGTTTCTTCATTGATAGGGACCATCGTTACAGGATCACCTGGTCCTAAGGCTTGCAGACTACTGATAAAAATGAATTTCTTAAAAGCTGGTTGTGTGCGCATCAATTCATGAATAAAGAAATCAGTGAATTCAACATTTCCTTCATAAAATTCTTCTATCCTTTGGGGTCTGGTGACTCCTGCGCAATGGATCACGTATTCAAATCCACCAGTTTCTTTAGTGATGCTGAGCAATCTTTCTGTTAGTGTTTCCCTTTCCGAAAATTCGAGATAAAACCCTTTTGTGTCATTGTGAAGCAGCGATTCTTCATGTTTACTTCTGAAACTGCCATAGACTTCATGTCCTCGCTTATGACCTTCAGCCTGAAGATGACTTCCGATAAATCCAGCGGCGCCGGTCACCAAGACTCTCTTTTTTCCCATAGGGGTGCAAATATAGCCAAAGGGCGGAGAGAGCAGGGAGCAGGGAGCGGGAAGCTAAGAACAGGGGGGATGATCTATTCAAATGATGAAAGCAATTCCACTGCTTTTTTGGGCTAGAAAATAGGGAGGGGTTAAGCAAGTCGATGTATCCCGGGGCCGGGGCCGATAGCAATCTTATACCAGATAGGTCCATATTAAAATTCCAAGGAACAATATGAACAAGGTTATTATTTCAAAAAAAATTAATATAAAATACCGCGGAATCAGATATCTCCACCGGTCACTGTAGTATCGTTTCATCGCCAACATGAGATAAATAAAGAGGTAAACATTTAACGCACCAATCAGATAATTAACTACAGATTTTATTTTTACATTCCCTGAACTAGTTTCACTATAACTGAGTATTAACATTATGCTCATGATAACGAAGAGGTAGGCGTAGAAATAAATGGAGAAGATAAAATGTTCTACATACCTATGTCGTTTCGAACGGAAATACAAAAGCTTCAAGAAAAAAGCGAAGAAAGGCAAACTCAGAAACAATAGCTCGGGAAGCTTATGAAAGGCTTCGCCCATGATATCTGAAAAAATGCCTGCATCATCACCTTCGTGCTTTTCAGTCAACTGATTATTTCTTTCCTCAGCTCTTTTTGTAAGCCATACTTCTAACCAACCTGGATCCGTGGTATCCTGTGAAATAGGAAGAGATAAATCCAATTCCATACCTTGGCCTGTAGCATCTCCTTCAGACCTTCGTATACTATCCTGCTTTTCCTTAATATTTTTTTTAAGCAATAAGATATAAGCTGTATCAGGAGTTCCCACTATAAATTTCTTCTCTTGCTCAAGATTGTAAATGCGTTTTCTATAATTGAATTTTGGATTTGTGTCAACCTGCCATTTTGCAGTGCTCACCATGTAAAACAAGAGGAGGAAAAAGACCGTGGAAGAAAACACATAGAATCGTAATGGATCCAAATTGTGACTTCGTTCGCCTTCCATGTATTCTACAGCTACCTGACCAGGCTTACGGAACAGGATCTTTAGTGTGTGCCAAAATTTGCCATCGTAATGGAACATATCCTGGATGTAATGGATGACCAGGTGAAAAGCGGAGTCATGGATCTCAAGATTTTCCTGACCACAATGCGGACAGAACCTGTCCTCAACGATATTACCGCAATTCAGGCAATTTTTTTCCGCTCTTACTTTTTTATGCCCCACAATCCGGATTCATAGATTTATGATTTGCCAGCCAACCTTGATTGAAGTGCAACTGTAAATTGGAGTAGAATACCAATCATTAAAACAAGGTGATTTATAATAAACAGTTTCATCCA
>JBDSPM010000249.1:0-4720 GCA_039930325.1 Saprospiraceae bacterium | reverse complement strand
CATGATTTTATGATAGGGCAACATGAGGTCATGAAAGGAGCATTCAGGTCATATGATTATTTCTTCAATTGATGATCCAGACCTGGTTATATATTGTCCTGTCACTTGCAGCCTCAGAATGGGGATTCTTCGGGCATACACTTATTAATAGGGTAGCGGTCTATACATTGCCTACAGAAATGATAGGCTGGTACAAACCTTACATTGATTACCTCTCCGATCATGCTGTAGATCCCGACAAAAGGAGATATGCGACCAAGCATGAAGCTGTTCGTCATTTTATAGATTTGGATCGCTGGGGTGATCAAAATTTCGATCATATACCTAGGTATTGGGATCAGATTCTTGCTTTAAATATGATAGCTTATTCCATAGACGGAAATGATACTACTTATTTATTAAGAGCGATACCCCATCAAATGTGGAGTGATAGTGTTGCTGATTATAAAGAAAGATTACAGTTAGTGAGGAACCATTATTTGAGGCAATATTATGAGGACGAAGCTTCTATTCCTTGTGACAGTCTAAACATGATTTTTGTCGATGTGAATTGCAATGGTCATTCTACTGTTTTCCTTCATGATGTTTTCAGTGTACATGGCATCGTTCCTTACCACCTGCAAGCCATGCAGCGCAGACTCACGAACGCATTTAAAAACGCTGACCTTGAGTCCATCCTTCGTACTTCGGCTGAGATGGGACATTATATAGCAGATGCCTGTGTCCCGCTCCATACCACTGCCAACTATAATGGCCAATTAACCAACCAGAATGGAATACATGCATTTTGGGAAAGCCGCATTCCTGAATTATTCGCTCTTGATGAATTTGACATGGTCGTAGGTACTGCAACGTATATTGACAATCCGGTTACGTATTTCTGGAGTCTTGTTTTGGATAGTCACAAAGAAGTTGAAAAAGTATTGAGCCTTGAAAAAGAATTGAGTCAAACCTATCCAAGCGATAAGCAATACTGTATGGAAGACCGACTCAATGCAAATGTGCGAACACAGTGTGCAGACTATGCCCGGGCTTACCATCTCACTATGGACAAGATGGTTGAAGATCGCTTCAGAGTGGCTGTACACTCAGTAGGCAATGCCTGGTATACCGCCTGGGTTGATGCGGGACAACCGACACCACCACCATACAGATCCATTAATAAAAGGAATGCGGAAGATGAGGCACTGGATAAAGCGCTGCAGAATGGCAAAGGGCAGGGGAGGGAGCATGAATAAAAAAGCATGGAGCATGTCGTAGCGCAGCGAAGATCCCGCCATCACACAGGGATGGAGCGGGAGAGCATGGAAGATCATCACTGGGTCAAGCTTCATGTTATATCGCATACCGATAATCACCTTTACTTGAAAACGAATATTAATCATGCCAGAAATTTCTAGATTCTATGGAATTTTAATCAAGATGTACTTTATTGATCACAATCCACCTCATTTTCATGCAGAGTATGGAGAATTTCGAGCAGAATACAACATAAAATCTCTCGAAGTAATTGATGGGAAACTTCCTGGGCGCGCCCATACGTTAGTACTTGAGTGGGCTTCAGTTCACAGGGATGAACTCCTCAACAATTGGGAAAGAGCCCAGCTTGCAGAAAGCCTTAAAAAAATACGACCTTTGGACTAATATGAATGCTGTAATAGAATATAAAATTTTAGATGATTACCGGATCTGGCTTCGATTTGAAGATGGCTTTGATGGGATTGTCAATGTAAAGCCGTTTTTGAACAAGGGGATTGCATTAGAGCTTTTGAACGCAGATTTTTTTAGAAAAGTGGCAATTGAATCAGGAGGAGGCATAGCGTGGGAAAATGGATTTGATATTTGCCCCAACACACTGAGAGAATTTGCCCAAGAGAAAGTGCACGTGGTATAACATAGGCTCCTATGTAAAGCAGTTTCCCTTCCGATAAGGACTCAAGGTAATATGTATTTTCCTTTTTTCTATTTCAATTCATAAAATCAAAATTTTATCCTAAGGTTGAGGAGAATTGGTAAAACTAACACCGCTTAAAAGCCTGGCGTTTTTCCATTTATCAATAACCCACTCCTTTCGATTGTTGGAATTTGGGAAAAAAGCGCCGCTTTGCGGCCATGTGTTTTTCCATATTTCAACTACCAAGTCCATATTAGCTCTGGCTCCTATGTGCGATACGAATAAAAAATCGTTCACCAGCATCTATGTGATTGTGGATATGAAAAAGCAAGCCACTTGCTACCACGTTGTGAAAATCGCTGATTACCTGTGCCGTCACCTCCGATGTTTTGTAGTCCTGCATTTCAGTATGTTGCGCATTATGGATCATGTTATTTTATTCAACTACTCCAAATGTATATGGAGTTTCTGTTTTTATTACTGCCAGTTTACGGATTAATGGTTTTCGCGCAATTTTTACCAAAATAGCTTTACTGTCCTTTCCTGGGAGCATTCCCCTTTTTTTAGTTTTTACATGGTGGGGGCAAGCCCCACCGCTACGCAAAATCTTGACACTTTAAAAATTACAATCTGTGTATTCGCAGGGCTTGCACCTGCGAAATTTATAAACCATCTGATACATCCTCCCTACTCCCTGCTTTTTCAGTCTTCTTCATCATCTCCATCTTTAAACTCACCAATCTCCCTTCTTTCTTTCTTGGTAGGTCTGCCTGCACCTCTTTCTCTACGCTCCGGGCCTCCTTTTCCGACAAACCATGATTTGAATTTATTTAATTCGTCCTCGGGGGTAAGGTCTTCGTAGCAAGGTTTCGCGAGAATAGCAGAGACTCTTTTTTCGATGATCAGCACCACTTTGTATTTGAAACGAAAATTGTCTTTATTCACATCCATCACGTCCCCAACTGTCACCATGGCGGAAGATTTGGACACGGCCCCGTTGAGCTTTACTTTACCTTCACGACAAGCCTCAGTGGCCATGCTCCTGGACTTGTAGATCCTGATCGCCCACAGATACTTATCAATTCTTGTTTTTTCCATGATAAAATAGCTTAGCCGCTCAATAATTTTTTAATTTAAAGGAAATTTATTCGAACATGGATAGAAGATCGTTGCTAAGAAATCTTTCAGCCGCATCCATGGCACCCTATATTCCTTTTCCTATAAAATCACTACCGATAAACATAGAAAGAAAATTTCAGCATTCGGTTTGCAGGTGGTGCTATAACAATATTTTCACATTAGACGAATTATGTGATGTAGCCCTGGACTGCGGGATCCAATCTATAGAATTGCTTAATCCCTCAGAGTGGGACATTGTACTCAATCGGGGCCTTAAGGTAGCCTTATCAAATGGAAGTTCCCTGGGCATTACAAAAGGTTGGAATGATCCTAATTTGCATCAACAATTGCAGAATGATCTCATGGAAATAATTCCAAAGGCAGCCGATAAAGGAATACCCCAGGTAATCGTCTTCTCAGGCAACCGAAATAGTCTGCCCGATTTTCAGGCATTGGAATTTTGTGCGATGGGACTTGATCCGGTCGTGAAGGTCGCTGAGCATTATAATGTCCGCATCATCATGGAATTGCTCAATAGTAAAATAAACCATCCGGACTATCAGTGTGATAATACACCCTGGGGTGTAAGTCTTGTTGACAAAATTGGTTCATCAAATTTCAAGCTTCTCTACGATATCTATCATATGCAGATCATGGAAGGCGATGTAATCCGCACCATTACGGATTATAAAGACTACATCGCACATTTTCACACAGGCGGCGTGCCCGGAAGACACGAGATAGATCAGACGCAGGAATTGTATTATCCTGCGATCATGAATGCAATCGCGTCTAATGGCTTCGAAGGATTTGTAGCACAGGAATTTGTTCCTGCCGGTAGTGATGCCGCTAAATCGCTTAAAGAAGGAGTTCGAATTTGTTCAGTGTAAGAAAAATAACTCACCTTATTTCAATTCATGACTTTAATCACAATAACCACTCTATAGATCTATTCACATGAAAGAAGCGAATGATGTCACCTATGATGCCATTGTAGTTGGCAGCGGTATTAGTGGAGGTTGGGCTGCAAAAGAATTGTGTGAGAAAGGGCTGAAAACCCTTGTACTGGAACGAGGACGTGACGTCAAGCATGGTGACTATCCGACCGCTAACATGGAAGCTTGGGAAATGCCTAACTGGGGTGAGATAACGCCCGAGGATAAAAAAAAATATCCCGTGCAAGGCCGTACAAAGTATATCATGAATTACGCATACATTCATTGGTTTATTGAAGATGCTATTCAGCCTTATACCGAAGTAAAACCTTTTGATTGGATGCGAGGCTATCACGTAGGTGGAAAATCGATTATGTGGGGCCGACATTCCTACCGATGGAGTGATTTGGATTTTGAAGCGAATGTGAAAGATGGCATTGCGGTTGATTGGCCTATCAGATATAAAGATATATCTCCCTGGTACGATTATGTCGAACCCTTTGCAGGGATCAGCGGACGTATTGAAGGATTGGCTCAATTACCAGATGGGAAATTTCTGCCTGAATTGCCTCTCAACTGTGTTGAATCTGATTTCAGGGCAAAATTATCCCGCAATATGAAAGGAAGGGTAATAACTCCAGCGCGGGTAGCACATCTCACAGCGCCACTTAAAGGGAGTACACGCGGCACATGTCAGTTCAGAGACCGGTGCATGAGAGGTTGTCCTTATGGTGCTTATTTCAGTAGCGTTGCGTCAACTTTGCCTGCAGCT
>JBDSPM010000248.1:0-7477 GCA_039930325.1 Saprospiraceae bacterium | reverse complement strand
GCTTGCCCCTGCGAGTCAAAAGCTTGCCCCTGCGAGTCAAAAGCTTGCCCCTGCGAGTATTCAATACTAATTGATATCTACCCCAGCTTACCTTTTATGTTATTTGCAAAATTATCTTTCATATTATTATCTTAACTAATGGATATCTCAAGTCTACATATTCCCTCAGTGTTTACTAATTTCTGCACGGCTTTAAACCTGACCGTTATTACGCTGTCAATACAACATTATATTAACATAAGCGAAAGGTCTTTTTAGATGGCATTGCTACTTTTGCCGTACATTTGAGTATCTAAATATTCTGACAATGAATACTTTTTTATTTCTAAGCATGCCCGGAGGTTCGGAGTGGTTTATCATCTTAGCCGTGGTTTTATTGTTGTTCGGAGGCAAGAAAATTCCGGAGCTTATGCGTGGCTTAGGCAAGGGTATCCGCGAATTCAATAACGCGCGGAGCAATATCGAAAGTGAGATCAAGGAAGGCATGCGCGAATCTGACCGTAAAGCCATTGAGGAAAGCAAAAAAGAGGCCTGACCCGCTTTTTTAAAACGAGCGAAGTGTCCTCATACTAAACAGGATTAATGGAATTTATCCGTTCCCGGACAGAGAGCATTTACTTACCGTCTCTCCGGTTTACTTTAACAAAACATAACCTTTCACCTAATGAATAAAATATTCTTATTCTGTGCTGGCTTTTTGATGACCGGTTTTGCCCAGCAGGTAAATGCCCAGAAATTTGGTCATGTAAATTCATCTGTGCTCATCCAGGATCATCCGGCTATTGCTTCAGCAAATACCCAATTGGAAGGTTTTCAGAAAGCACTGCTGGATCCGTATGATGCGCAATCCAAAGAATTCGAAGCCAAATACAAAGCTTTTGTAGACCAGGCGAATAGCGGAACACTCTCTCAGGTGGCTACACAAACCAAACAGGCTGAGCTCCAAACACAACAGGACTCACTGGCTTCACTTGAGCAGCAGATAAAATTCAGGGTGATGCAAAAAAGAGAGGCTCTGCTTCAGCCAATACTTACCGAAGTCGACAGTGTCATCCAGGTCATGGGCAAAGAAGGAAATTATACCTTGATTTTCGATACGAGTGTTTCAGGTGCATTGCTCTTTGCACAAGAAAGCAATGATCTTACCGAAGCAGTTAAAGCGCGCCTGAAAAAATAAGCACTTTACCATCTACTACCGGCCCCCCCTTCAGACACTTTTTTCCAATGCACTACACCCAGGTAATGTAACTGGTCGAACACAATTGCAAGCGGGATTTTGTTTTGTTGCATGAAAGCAAATAACTGACCCGCCGGTGTCTCCGGGCTTACGATGGCCGGTGAGGGGATCACCCATGCATCGATTATACTGTCAGGATGCATTGACGAATTAAAATTTTCAATCCGTTCTCTTGTGATATATCCGCTAGGCCTATTCTGACCTGCCCAAACCACAAAACTTTCCCCTTTTAATGTTTTCATTTTTTCTTTCACAGCAGACATTGCTTCGCCTTCCTGCAAAAAGTGATCGATGGGTTCCATGATGTCGGAAGCCTTCGTTTTAGTCAACCAGGTTTGGCGCTGGAGAGCTTTGTTTTCCTGGCGGGCAGCGAAGAAAATAAATACGCCGATCAGCGTGAGAGTTGGACGATTTCGCATTACGCCATAGGCAAACATCACCACAGCTATTAATTGTCCGGCATACGAAGCGATCTGTGTGGCTTTGCTTCGGTCCATGCGCAAAGACAAAAGGCTCCGCAGTATGCGGCCTCCATCCATTGGAAAAGCTGGTAAAAGATTAAAGGTGCCCAGGTATCCGTTAGCGAGCAGAATGATTTTAAAATAGGAGGTAGCTTCCTGATCAAAATTCCAAAAAGATGATGAAAATAGCGGAAACACCTCTCCTTTAAAAAGTGCATAACTAAGCCATATCACACCCACGATCAGAAAATTGACACATGGACCAGCGATGGCAACCCAGAATTCCTGGCCTTTTCCTTCGGGCATCCGTTCAAGGCGGGCTATCCCTCCGATCGGGGTCATGATGATATCAAAAGTCTTTACTCCAAATCTCCTCGCAGCCAACGCATGTCCAAATTCATGAAGGATCACACAAAAGAAAACACTGAGCACTATTGCAATGGAGAGAAGCAGCAGGAGGGGCTGAAAACCTTCCTTACTGGTTTCGTATGCAACCCATAGCAGAAGAAGTCCAAAACTCCAGTGGATCTTCACGGGGATGCCCGATACAGTAGCGATGTGAAAAGATCCTTTCATGTCATGAGGGGATAAACGAAGGAAAACGGTTGGGCTCCGGAATTAGTTCTTAAGTCAAAGAGTTACCATGGGTTGATAAAGCTCGCCGTTGAGGACAGCTCTTGAGATGACAAGTCGTTGTATCTCACTGGTACCCTCATAGATTTGGGTGATTTTAGCATCGCGCATAAGACGCTCGACATGATATTCCTTGACATAGCCGTACCCTCCATGGATTTGAACGGCTTCAACGGTATGTTTCATTGCGACCTCCGATGCATATAACTTAGCCATGGCGGCTATCGAGCTATAATCGAGTCCCATGTCTTTTGTTCGGGCAGCTCTGTAGACCAGGAGCCTGGCTGCTTCTATTTCTGTAGCCATGTCGGCAAGCTTGAATGCAATGGTCTGATGATCCATGATGGGTTTACCAAAGGCTTCTCTTTCCTGGGCATATTTCAGAGCCAGTTCGTAAGCACCTGCTGCGATTCCCAAAGCCTGTGCTGCTATGCCGATTCTTCCTCCATCCAGTGTGCTCATAGCATACCTGAATCCAAAGCCATCCGGCCCTACACGGTTTTCTTTTGGGACATGGACATCACTGTACATGATGGAATGCGTGTCTGAAGCGCGGATTCCCAACTTATCTTCTTTGCTTCCTATGGAAACTCCCGGCCAGGAACGCTCGACAATAAGCGTGTTGATGCCGCGATGTTTGAGCTCTATGTGACTTTGAGCCATGACTACATGAACTGAAGCTTTTCCTCCGTTCGTTATCCAGTTTTTTGTCCCGTTCAGAATATATTGGTCACCGTCTTCTTTCGCTGTTGTACGCTGACTTGTGGCATCACTTCCGGCTTCAGGTTCTGACAGACAAAATGCGCCAAGCCATTCACCGGAAGCGAGTTTTGGAAGGTATTTTATTTTTTGTTCGTGGTTTCCATACGCTTCGATGCCCCAGCATACCAGAGAGTTATTGACCGACATGATGACGGAAGAGCTGGCGTCAATTTTTGACAATTCTTCGAGTGCCAGGACATAGCTCAGTGTGTCCATGCCACCGCCCCCATATTCCGGGCTGACCATCATACCCATAAATCCCATTTCGCACATCTGGCTGACCTGGCTGGTAGGGTAGATCATATCCCGGTCACGGTCTATGACGCCCGGAAGCAGCTCTTTTCTTGCAAAATCACGCGCTGCCTGCTGTACGGCGAGCTGTTCGTCGGTGAGTATGAAATCCATTTGGTAAAGGTAGGAATTAAGGCTAAGAAAAGTCTGAGGCTAAGGCTAAGGATAATGGGATTGGCGATATAAGTAAAAGGATAAACCGGAGCTACCAGATTTCAAAAGAGTGCTTTACGCATTCATTAACAAGCCCTACGGATCTCCTGCCTTATCGTTGCTGGGTCAAGTAGGGTCCCGATCTGCAGAAAAAACATCAGCAAGTGTTCGATGGAAATTTTGTAGTCTTCAGAACCATCCTGAATATTTTTATCGAAAGTTAAATTGACTACTGAAGGAAATAGCATAGTAGTATGTTGTAATTATATTAAACTTAAATGGTTATTGTGTAACTAATTCTACTTAGTTAATAAAAGTTTAAACTTTCATTGGATTTCTAAAACCATACCCTCCTATTTCACGTATCTCATTTGATCATTTGCTATTCTTATTCTCCACTGAATACTTTTGATCAATTTCTTGGCAGCTACAGGCATTGTTCTGTGACCAGCCTCCATCCTTTGTATAATCAAAATTTTTAACCATATAAATTTTCAATGAAATGAAAAAAAGTTCAACACTTCATTTATTGCGATTGACCGTTGTGATCATGTTTATGACATCGGTTTTCCAATTGTTTGGATCCAGTCACCGGGAAGCACCGATGATTGCGTATGATCCATTAGCAGACAACACAGATCTCTACGCTTTTCGTAGTCCTGACAAGCCCGACATGATCACCATTATTGCGTTGTACATTCCGATGCAATTGCCTCATGGCGGTCCGAATTACTATACGTTTGGACAAGAGGTCCGATATGAGATCCACATTGACAATAACATCAACACGTCAACAACCTTAGGTCTAGGCGGAATAAAAAACGGTGATGATATAATATATCGGTTTACGTTTACGAAGGTTGACGAAGATCCCAGCACTTTTTTCAACATCCGGTTAGGTAAGCAAAATCAGAAGACTACATACAAGGTTGAAAGAAGTACGAGTGGCGGAAAATATTTCACCACTATTTTGACGGGTGGAGTAGTACCTCCTTACAACATCGGCCCTCGTTCCATTCAGGGTGGAGCAGGATTAGCTGCTTCTTCATATGAAAGTCTCTTTACGAGCTCAATTAAAACCGCATCAACAGGTGAAACGATCTTTGCAGGTCCTGTAGATGATCCATTCTTTGTTGACCTTGGCGGAATTTTTGATTTGGGTGATGCACCACGTCAATCCGGACCATCACGTGATGGTTTAGGTTGCTATAATGCAAGTGCCATTTCCATCCAGGTGCCGATCTCAACATTACAAAAAGATAAGAAAAATGTTAGCCAGGCAGTCAATATTCTTGATCCTGATTACGTGATCGGTGTATGGGCATCTGCAAGCCGGAGAAAAATCAGAGTATTGAACGGCGTTAACCAAAATGTATTTCCTGTCAAACCACTTGTTGATGAAGTAGGTTCATGGGTACAAGTATCCCGCATTGGAATGCCGCTGACCAATGAGGCTGTTATTCCAATTGGTCAAAAAGATATGTGGAATTTCCAAACTCCTTACAATGAATTTCCAGGTCATAATGAGTATTTCTATAATCCTGAGTTAGCTCTGTACATGGATGATGATCTGTTTGGAGGAGCCGTACCTGCATTTGCACCACTGCGTATTCAGAAAGCATCCTTACAGACATTTGATTTTACCAATGGCGCGAATGGTCTTTATCCTTTAAAAGGATCATCAGCAGTTGCCGGTACCGCACTGGATGATGCTGTCTTTGGAAAATTGTTACTTCCTGGTCCAGGAAAACCACGTTCCGTGGATCTCTGGCCGATATTCCACACAGGAGTTCCAAATGTGCGTCCGTACCAATTAGCTACGGGTAAGAATGGAAATCCACTGGCTGCCGGAAAACCTTTCATCAACAATTTCCTTCCAAATGGAGGAGATATGCTTCGATTAAATATGGCCGTTCCGCCAACAGATAGAAATAGTCCTGCCTTTAATACACTGGGACTAGTTTGGGCAGCTGTACTAGGACTGACAGATCCTACTTATGCCAATACAAATATCGAATTCATTCCAAATATGGATGGCTTCCCTAATGGAAGAAGGCTTGAAGATGACGTTACACGAATTGAGTTACAGGCTGTAGGCGGAGTTGTATTGGCAGCTATTGGCTTGTGGTATGATGATTACACAGCAGGAGATGCTAATCCGGTAACGCAGGATTTGCAAGATGTGCTTGGGTATTCAACAGGTGTAGAGGAAAATGATACCACATTCCGCACGACATTCCCTTATGTACAACTGCCTTGGGCAGGAACAAGCAGATGTGGAGGTGCTCCAATTGCAGCAAATTCAACAGGGCTGGCATCAGGAAACATAGGTTTAGCTTCACCTATAGCAATCATGTCACCTATAGCAGTTAAGCAAGAAAATAAGGTTGATGCTAATGGATACCCGAATCCATTCATCTCTTCCACTACCATTCAATACCACGTAGCCAACCGAGGTGATGTTAAGATAACTGTGTATGATATGACTGGCAATCTGGTGCGGACATTGGAAGATAGTCGCAAGGATGCAGGTCGTTATGAGATTAATTGGGATGCCAATGATTCTGCACCTGGGATCTACATGGTCGTCCTTACTGTTAATAAAGAAGTAATTCAGACTTTACAAGTGGTGAAGTCAGAATAAAATAAACAAGTTGATTATAAAAGGCGATAAGGAGTTGATTCTCTTTATCGCCTTTTTATTTTCCCCCTTTCCCCTAAAGGGGGAAAATCAATTCTTCATCCTTCGCTTATCAAACCTAATATGGTCCTGAATGCCACAAACTTTCCGTCAAAAGCATGCTGATGTTTTTTCTGCAGGGCAGGTGCGTGGTCGCGCTGGTAGATAGCGAATAACTCCTGGTTGGGGCAGGTGTATTGGATGGCATAGGTGATGCCTTCGTCGTCATCATAGCCTTCGAGATGGAGGAGGCGGTAGGATTTGAAGCATGCGGTTGCCATCACTTCCGGGATGTGGACATGCTGCATCCAGGCAAGCCAGGGTTCCCGGACTTCCAGAGAAACTTTTACGGTGACGTTATAGATTAAAGCGGGCATGAACTGGAGATAAAGATACTATGCTGAGGTTTGACAGAATTGTGGTCAAAAAATACGTCTAAAAATGATCCTTTACGTGGACAAGTTATCCGGTGGATTTGATTAAAATTTGTTTGGCTACCTGGCCCGACAATGTGATTTCTTTTCGGTCAAGCAATAAAGTTAAAGTACCATCATAAGGGTCCCGGCTGATTAGGGTACAGGTCTGGCCGACGGAGATGCCTTTTTCAGAAATGTGTTTAAGGAAGTTTGATTCAGTTGCTTTAACGCCAACTATGATGGCTGTGATTCCCGGCCGCAGTTCAGTCAAGAGTGTTTGGGCCCTGAGGGTGTATTTGCCCTGGGCATTTGGAATAGGTTCGCCGAAGGGATCGAATTTGGGGTAACCGAGGAAAGCGTCCAGGTGGTCGATGAGGAGATCTGATTTGATATGTTCAAGTTCCTCTGCGATTTCCCGGACGTCTTCCCAGCGGATGTTCAGGGATTGGTATAAGAAGACCTTCCAAAGCCGGTTTTTCCGGAGAAGGCGTGTTGCGAATTTGTTGCCCTGTTCTGTGAGCCTGGCTCCCTGGTAGGGTTCGTAATTGATCAGGCTTTTCTTTGACAGCTTTTTGAGCATGTCGGTGACGGAGGCGGCGGAATTGCGAAGTGTGGCTGCTAAGTCATTGGTACTGACCTGTTTACCGGACTGTGTTGATAGATGTTGAAGGCCTTTTATGTAATTTTCTTCGACATGGGAGAGTTCCATTCTACAAAGGTATCATTATTTAGATAATTCTAAAATAATATTTAGATAAGACTAAATAAAGTTTTTAGGTTTGAAAGCAATTATATAGTCTCCACGACCACATCCGTTGCTAAGTTTTGCCCACCACCTGCTCAG
>JBDSPM010000247.1:0-5029 GCA_039930325.1 Saprospiraceae bacterium | reverse complement strand
CGATCCATCAGCGAAGGAATTTTCAATGTGGATTGGTCTATTAACCTGGTTTGCCAGATTAAAGCCTGCTCGTATTGATGATTTTCCAGGAGAAGAATAACAAGTTCATGTTCCAACACAGCATTCGTCCCCATTTTTTCAATTCCATTTTCGAGAGTAGAAATTGCTTTAGCAATACTTCCGCTTTGCTCGCAATTTTTCAGGGAGTTCACAGCCATTAAATAGATGAAGGGTGAAGCATTTTGACCAAGAGTCAACATTTTTTCAGCTGCTGCTGCAGATTCGCAATAGCGCCCAAGCTTGCTGAGAGAGGAAGCCTGTAATTCAATCGCAGATAAATTCTCCGGATCCTGAAGGAGGGCGGCACCAACATAATAGAGTGTGCTGTCGAACTGATTGAGAAAAAAATAAGAATGACCCAATCCCAAATCCACCCAAAGGTTCTCAGCCTTTCTGTCAAGGCAGAAAAGAAAGTCTTGCTTTGCTTTTTCAAAATCTTCATGCTGCAGGTATAACTCACCGCGCTGTATTCTGAGCTCTGTATTGAACGGAGAGGCCTCAATTTCCATTGAGACCTTTGAAATACGAAGATCAAGATCCCCGTGTAGGGGCATTAGTATTGTAATGAGCAATGTGTGAATAAAAAATACCATGGTCAATTTGAATCAAGTAACAGGGGAGGCTCAAATTTTACTTAGACCGGATAGTTCAGAAAAGACCCGGTAGTATCTATTGTCTTTGGGCGAGACACAATTAATTGTATAAAACTAAAGAAATGTATTGAGGGAATACAAAATAAAAAAAGGCCCCTCTTCCCAGGCGCCTTTTTATAAAAACAAATCCTATTAAAACGAGGATCACTTTCTTTTATCCTCTGCAAGCATCTTTGATAGCCCGCAGCTCTTCTCTGTTATTGACCACCACCTGGGTGCCATCCTTAAGTGTAACCGTAATCGGGAACACGAATTCAGGACGACCATGCTGACCAGGATTATTTATTTGCCAATCATGGGCTGCTTGTTTCAATTCTTCCTGGCTGTTGACAGTCACCTGTGTACTATCAGGAAATGAAACAGTCACCGGAAATACCACTCTAAAACATGGACCATCTCCACCGCCATGATGACCGCCACCGTGATGAAGACTGTCTTTACCGCCACCACCATGATGGCCACCACCAAGGACCGGAGCGCATAGAGCGATCAAATCTTTCATGGCCTGAGGCGTGGCAACATCAATAATCTCACCGGCTGCATTGATGACCTGTATAGGGAATACTAATCTAGGCCTGTTGTTTGGTTGTGGATGTCCTCCGTTAGCTACGTACCAATCACGAATAGCTAGTTTCAATGAAGGATAATCAGTCACCTCCACTGTAGAGCTGTCAGAAAACTGAACCGTAACCGGAAATACCAATTCATAGCATCCCGTAGCGCCTAAACCGCAAGAAGATTCAATCCCGCGAGTAGCCAGTAATGTAAAATTGTCAACATCGGTCACAACTTCATCCTTCTGGCAAGAGGTAAAAAACCCGCCTACTAAAAAAGTCAGAAATAACCCTATTGGCAAAATGAAATTTTTGTTCATAATAGATTATTTTAAAGATTAACATTCGATTTTCACTAACAAGAAGCATCATATCCTTGTTTGTACTCACTAACTATTAAAAATTTGTTTTGTTGCCCTTTCTGCCAGGCATTATAGGCTGAATCGACTCAAATATTTAGCAGTAACGGGCTCAGGAATAGAAATAATTTGCATTAAAGTATACCTTTAATAGTACGCTAAAATCTTCAAAACAAAACCAAAACGCCATGTCTTTAACCAATCTCACTCAACTTACTGCAGCACAATACCGGGCGTTGCAAATCACACCATTTCAAAAGCCTCCGGGCGTGTCTTCGTCAGGAAACCCTGACAGCAGGGTCAGTTTTCAGCTTGGGGGCTGGGCAGGAACGGATGTCCTTGCTTTTACAGTAACGGATCAAGCTACGGCGAACTGCGGATTAAGCATTAATGGTACAGCGAGCACGAATACCTTAATAGCAAATGTCGCGAATGCTTCCAACCCATCTTCAACCATCCTATATTGGACCGTTAACATGGGCACAGGGGCCAGTAATGGTGATTGGCAACTTTCCATTACGGTCAATGATGGAGACGTAAATACCGGAACATGGGTTTTTGTAAAAGGAGTGTCACCTCTTGATGGTGATTATACTTCCAAATGGACAGCCCAAAATTAAGCATCACTGCCGGAATAATTAATCTCCTCCGGACATACCAGGTGACATGACTCATAATGTGTTGATCAGACAGATCCTTGTTGCGTTGATATTGACTTTGTGGGGCAACACCCATGCACAACTGCATACGCAGGCTGGACGGACTTGGGCGGACAGTGTAGTAAATGTCATCCAACACGATCAATTCCTGGATGCAGGAACGAAATCAAGCCTGGCGGATTCAGTATTTCAAATTTATTCAAGGGAGCATGATACCTGCCAACAAATCAATATCCGTGTACTGCAGGCAACACATCTAGATAGATTGGGTAAATCTGATTCAGCGTTGACCCAGCTATATTGGGCGAATCACGCTTTCCATAAGGGATGTGACAGCCTTCTCCTGATGTCACTATACAGAAACCTGACAAATGTTTATCTCTCTTTGGGGGAATTAAATCGCATTGATTCAATTAGTAAAATTGCTCTTGGTCTTTGGAATTCTCAATGGAAAGAAAAAGATACCAGGCTTGCCATTCTGAGTAATCTGGCAATCTCACAAGCGCAAAGAAATAATGTCAACGGTGCCAATGTTACATTCAGGCAGGTATACTATGAAGCCAATCAGGACAGCAATGCGGATTATATCCAGAAAACATTGATCAACCTCGGAAGCCTAAAAGGGATGACAGGAGACCTGGATAGTGCATACTTTTTTTTCAGTTCAGCAGCGAGCTCGGCAAAAGAACAGGACGACATGGACAATTATTTGTCACTCCTCATCAACCTTGCCAATTTGGATGGCCAAAGAGGTAAAAACGATCAGGCAATCATCATGCTTGATTCTGCATATATACTGGCTGAATCACTTAAGAGCACAGAAAAACTTGCCAAAGTACAGCGCGTGAGAGCAGAGCTATTTGCCAATTTGCATCAATACGACAAGGCCTATAATTACCTTAAGAGCTTCATTGACATCAGAGAAAAATACCTGAATGAGGAACGAGTCAAAGTCGTCAATGACATGATGGAGAAATATGAGTCAGAAAAAAAAGCCCGCCAGATTCAACAACTTCAACTCGATAAACTAGACGCCACGCTCACGAATGAACGCGTAAGGAATACAAGAAATCGATATCTATACATCGGCATTGGTGTTTTAATTCTGGCGGTTGCTCTTTCAAGCAGGCTTCGATACGTCCACAAATCACGGGTGGCTATTCAGAAAGAAAAAGATGTTTCGGAAGGATTATTGCTCAATATTCTTCCGGCTTCAGTGGCCGATGAATTAAAGAAAAAGGGGTATGCTGAAGCCATGCAGTATGATGTGGCCACTATTCTTTTTTCAGACTTCAAAGAATTTACTACCATATCGGAACTACTAAGCCCGGCACAATTAGTAGAAGAAATAAACGCTTGTTTCAAAGTTTTTGATGAAATCATCACACGCTTTAAGCTGGAAAAAATAAAAACGATTGGCGATGCATATATGGCCGCCGGAGGTCTTCCTGATCCACAGGCAGCAACTGCGTTGGAAGTCGTGCTCGCCGGACTTCAAATGCAACAATTCATTATTGCACGGAAGAAAGTCAGAGATGCTCAGCAACTTCCGGCCTTTGAAATGAGAATAGGTATTCATTCCGGTCCGGTGGTTGCGGGTATTGTGGGTGTGAAAAAATTTCAATATGATATTTGGGGCGACACCGTAAATATTGCCAACAGAATGGAATCAAGTAGTGAGGTGGGGCGTGTCAATATTTCGGAAGTGACATATCAACTTGTTAAAGATAATCCCGGTTTAGAGTTCACTACAAGGGGTATGATCCATGCAAAAGGAAAAGGAGAGATGGAAATGTATTTTGTTGACCAAATAAAACCACAGGCCTCACCCCAAAGCATAAGTGCATGAGGCAAACAAGAATAACTATTTTCTTCCTCCATAATTCAGGCTATTAAACTTCCTATACTTTCGACATTCTAAGTACAGTATCTCTCTATCGTTATCTGTGGGAGACAAAGGGTAAAACACAAAGACCCATTACAGCATGACAGCGCATATCTGATGGAGGAAACAAAACAATGGGAATCCCTTAAAGCAGGAAATATCAATGCCCTGGAAGCTTTGTATAATCATCATACCGATGAATTGTACAGATACGGCATGGTATTGTGCCAGGAGCCGGACAAAGTCAAGGACTGTATCCATGATTTATTTGTCTACATCTGGAATGTTCGTGAGCGCCTCAATATTCCTGATTCTTCCAGAGCCTATTTAATGGTTTCATTGAGAAGAAGGTTATTTGAAAAAGGCTCCAAAATGGATAACATGACGCAGGCCATGGACTCAATGGATCAGCCTTCCATACTGACCGAAGGCCATGAGGAAAAATGGATTGAAAGGGAAAATGATGAGTCGAGGCAGTTACAGCTTGACAAGGCCATGAAACAGCTCAGCGCCAGGCAGCGGGAAATCATCCATATGAAATACTACCAACAGCTGGATTATGAGGAAATAGGCAAAATAATGGACCTGAATTATCAATCCGCCCGCAACCTGGTCAACCGGGCATTGAGCGCCCTCCGGAAAGAGATGACGATCATCATAACCATTTTATTCTTAACGAATTGAGTACAAAAACTATAAAAAGGACTCTATACCAGCAGGGCCCTATTAATTTGAACACGATCAATGATCCAATATTTTAAAATACGAACCGTATTTCCTCTACTCTTCTTTAGTGTGGTATTCTCCGGAATAGCCTGCAACAAAGATGAGACTACTGAGCTATTTGTAGACAGTACAC
>JBDSPM010000246.1:0-2618 GCA_039930325.1 Saprospiraceae bacterium | reverse complement strand
CTTCTTTTACCGATTTTTTCCCTGTGAGATAAAGAATTCTTTCATAATACATTTGCACCCAGGGTGGAATGCCGCTGATAATTCGCAAATCCTGGTGAATGGTTTCCTTCGCTATTTTATCAACTTTCGTTTCCCAATCATCTATGCAATTTGTCTCATAGAAAGGCATCTGATTGGTGCGTAGCCAGGAAGGAAACCAATGATTGACGATACCTGAAAGCCTGCCTGTAGGTATGCCGCCCATATCGTCCAATTCAGGAGAACCTGATAGAAACAGGAGCTTGCCGTCAAATAAATTTTTGAGTTTTAATCTTGACGTGATATTAAAGAGCGCATCTTTTGCATTTCCGATATGATTGGGAATACTTTCACGTGTGATGGGAATAAATTTGACACCACTTGTGGTCCCGGATGTTTTAGCGAAATACAATGGTTTTCCCGGCCACAATACATCTTCAGTTCCTTTGATGATTTGATCAATATACGGACGGATATCTTCATAGTCACGAACAGGAACCTGACTTGCATATGATTTATAATCAGTGATTGAGCTGAAGCCATGTTCTTTTCCAAATTGTGTCGAAGATGCCCGATGGATGAGGTCCTTAAAAGTTTCAAGCTGATGTTGAGAAGCAAGGTGTGCATCACATTCAATTCTTCGCCTGGTACGCTTGGCGAACGCCCCGATGACACTGCTTTTTATCCCCATAAAGGAAATTAGTCGAGTCTTAAATCTTCTATCTGAACTCCTGGAAAGGTTTCGGCGTGGAAGGTGAAAAGTTTTGCGGCATCCCACGTGACAGGATTTGTCACATTTGTGATAGTCATTTCCTGCCTGGTACCATCATTCGAAAGTCCATTGATATAGCTTAGCGACCCATTTTTGATGCCAATCGTAAATTTTGAATAATCTTCAAATCGACCTTTCAAAGGTTTCGCTTCGATGATGGCTGTTCCATCTGACTTATTAGAGGTCAGTACGAATACAAGGTCTTTTGAAGTATACAATTCCAAAAAGTCCTGCGGGCTGATCCAATCCTGGCCATTCGATTCATTATAAATATTAACTTCATTTGGACTTTTAAGATAAACCCACCTGGTAATCCCGTCGGACATGATGATATAATCTTTTAATTCCAGCCTGTAATTTTTTCCGGCCTGAAACAAAATACCTTCACTCGTCTCTGCTGCTTTTCCCGGCAAGGTCATCTTCAGTGTGAAAGTAAGCCTGACATTCCTGGACTTGAATCCCTCACTTGCTTTGGTCAAAACCTGTAAGGCTTCTGAATCCGAATCCTTTGAAGTAAGGTATTGTGAATGCCCCTGTGTATAGAAGGCAAGACTAAAGAAGACAAAAAAAAGTAATGATTTCATATCAGATGGTCGGATGTCCGCAGTATCAACGTAAAATCAGGGCAAAAGTATCACCTCAATGGTGTTAAGATAAGTTAACGGTGTTAATTTTAATTTTTCGTTCTTATTTTCTGAAGTACACCGTCAAGATCATGCTCTGTATATAACAATACATCACGTGGCTTACTTCCCTCTGCGGGGCCCACAATTCCTACCGATTCCAGTTGATCCATTATCCGGCCAGCCCTGTTATAACCAAGTTTGAGGCGACGTTGTATCATTGAGGTGCTGCCATGTTGATTTTGTATGACCAGTCGCGCTGCATCTTCAAACATATCATCCAGCTCAGCATAGGTCATGCCATCCGAGCCTTTTATTTGTTCATCATCACCCTGGAACTCTGGCAAATAATAGGGTTCAGGATAACCTTTTTGATCAGAGATATGTTCAATGACAGATTCAACTTCCGGTGTATCTACAAATGCACATTGTAATCGTATCATATTGCTGCCTATTGAAAGTAACATATCGCCCTGCCCGATGAGCTGTTCGGCCCCGCCCATATCAAGAATAGTTCTGCTGTCCACTTTTGAAGCCACCTTGTAGGCCAGACGAGCAGGAAAATTCGCTTTGATGACACCGGTGATAATGTTGACCGATGGACGTTGTGTCGCAATGATTAAGTGAATTCCTACCGCCCTCGCAAGTTGTGCTAGTCGCGCGATGGGCATTTCAACTTCTTTACCTGCAGTCATAATAAGATCTGCGAATTCATCAATCACAAGAACTATGAAGGGCATGAATCTGTGGCCCTTTAATGGATTCAATTGCCGATTGACAAATTTCTCATTGTACTCTTTCAGATTACGTGCATGTGCTTTTTTGAGCAAATCATATCTGTCGTCCATTTCTATACAAAGTGAATTGAGTGTATAGATTACTTTTTTAGTTTCAGTGACGATCGGTTCTTTCTGATCAGGTAAAAAGGCTAAGAAGTGATGAGCCAGCTTGGCATATGGAAAGAGCTCTACTTTTTTAGGATCGATCAGCACCAGCTTTAATTGCGAAGGATGTTTACGATAGAGCAGGGACATCAGTGCAGTATTGATACCGACGGATTTTCCCTGGCCGGTAGCTCCGGCTATCAGAAGATGCGGCATTTTTGCAAGGTCGGCCACAAATACTTCATTTGAAATGGTTTTCCCCAGCGCAATCGGGAGATCCATTTTTCCTGAAATAAATTTTTCGGACGCAAGTACTTCTTT
>JBDSPM010000245.1:0-3283 GCA_039930325.1 Saprospiraceae bacterium | reverse complement strand
AAAGATTATGTTTCGCATTTAGGCTAAATGGTTTTTTACAAACTTCTGTTCTTCTTTGTGTTACAAAGGTTTTTTGAAAATAAATTTCACAAAAGTATACATCTCCCCGGCCGAAATTTTGGGTAATATAGTACAGCCCAGGTTTGATTGGAAAGTCCACATGCCAGGAATGTGATCCCCACGAAGAGGTTCGAAAAATCATCACATATTCCTCCTGTACTGACCACCAACTTCATACAAAGCATGGGTAATCTGTCCCAACGAACACGTCTTTGATGCTTCCATCAATGCTGCAAACGTATTCTCATTGTGCATGGAGACTAACTGAAGATTTTTTAATGAAACTGCAGATGTATCCGCACTCGACTTTTGTAATTCCTGAAGCCGCCTGATCTGTCCTTCTTTTTCATCCGTATTCGCACGGATCACTTCTCTCGGGAGAACTGTTGGAGAACCATCTTTCGATAAATATGTGTTGACACCTATGATCGGATATTCCCCGGAATGTTTCAGCGTTTCGTAATAAAGGCTTTCTTCCTGGATCTTGCTCCGCTGATACATGGTCTCCATAGCGCCCAACACACCGCCTCGCTCTGTGATGCGATCAAATTCTGCTAATACCGCCGCTTCAACCAGGTCAGTTAATTCTTCAATGATAAATGCCCCCTGCAGTGGATTTTCATTTTTGGCAAGTCCTAACTCATTGTTGATGATCATTTGAATCGCCATAGCTCTTCGGACACTTTCTTCTGTAGGTGTAGTGATGGCCTCGTCATACGCATTTGTATGCAGACTGTTGCAATTATCATAAATCGCATACAGAGCCTGCAAGGTGGTCCGAATATCATTGAATGAAATTTCCTGGGCGTGGAGTGATCGTCCACTTGTCTGAATATGATATTTTAATTTCTGCGAACGCTCATTACCGCCATATTTATATTTCATCGCCTTGGCCCAGATACGACGAGCTACTCTTCCGATAACAGCATATTCCGGATCCACTCCATTTGAAAAAAAGAAGGAAAGATTCGGTGCAAAATCATCAATCGCTAATCCCCTTGACAAATAATATTCAACAAATGTGAATCCATTGGATAGCGTAAATGCAAGCTGGGTGATCGGATTCGCACCTGCTTCAGCAATATGATATCCTGATATCGAAACCGAATAAAAATTGCGGATCTTTTCATCAATAAAATACGCCTGCATATCCCCCATCAATCGCAGCGAAAATTCAGTGGAAAAAATACAAGTATTCTGGGCCTGGTCCTCTTTCAAAATATCAGCCTGAACTGTTCCTCTGACCGACCCTAATGCTTTTGATTTTAATTTGCCATAGGTTTCACCATCCAGGATCTCATCACCCGTAACGCCAAGCAACATTAGCCCAAGACCATGATGCCCGGCAGGCAGATCATAATCATATAGAGGCCGTGGCATTCCACGATCATCGTATTTTTTACGGAGAACTTCTTCAACTTTATTCTCCAGCGTATTTTCCCTGATGTATAATTCACATTGCTGATCGATGGCGGCATTCATAAAGAAAGCACATATCGTTGCAGCAGGGCCATTGATCGTCATCGAAACAGAGGTCTTCGGATCACACAAATCAAAACCGGAATACAATCGTTTCGCATCATCGAGTGAGCAAATGCTCACACCTGAATTACCAATCTTTCCATAAATGTCAGGACGATGATCAGGATCTTCTCCATAAAGTGTGACACTATCAAAAGCAGTGGACAACCTGATCGCAGGCATATCGACTGATAAATAATGGAATCGCTTATTAGTCCTTTCCGGTCCACCCTCACCGGCGAACATTCTCGTAGGATCCTCCCCTTTACGCTTGAAAGGAAATATTCCAGCAGTGTACGGAAAACGGCCAGGTAAATTTTCCTGGGTGACCCAGGCTACAAGCGTGCCCCAGTCTTCAGCAGTAGGTAATGCCACGACAGGAATCCGTGTTCCGGAAAGTGATTTTGTATACGTTTCAACTTTGATATCCTTGTCGCGAACCTTATACGTATAATCATCATCGACATACATGCGACGTATATCAGGCCATTCCTGGATCCACCTCCACACTTCCCCATCTACATCCTGTTTGAGCTTATCAAATTCGGATTTTATTTTTTCAGCTACTTCTTTTGTATCTGATTCGTTAAAATGTCTTTCTGACTGGAGCAAAGAAAAAAGCAATCCTGCTTTGCGCGATTCATTGATGGCCCATGCATCATATTTTCTATTGTTCTCCGATATTTCAGACAGGTACCGTATGCGAGCGGGAGGGATGATATATATTTTTTCACTGTCTCCTGTTTTAAAATCAACAGAGGAGTTAAACTCGTGATCCGTTTTTGTTCGAAGTACCTCGATGATCTTTTTATACAAAGCATTTGTGCCGGGATCATTGAACTGGGATGCAATAGTTCCGTAGACAGGAATGGATTCATCTGTAACATCCCAAAGATTATGGTTCCGCTTGTATTGCTTGCGGACGTCCCGTAACGCATCCTGTGCACCACGCTTATCAAATTTGTTGATCGCTATGACATCTGCGAAATCGAGCATATCGATTTTCTCAAGCTGTGATGCAGCACCAAACTCCGGAGTCATGATATACAGTGACATGTCTGCATGATCGATGATTTCAGTATCAGATTGTCCTATGCCTGATGTTTCCAGGATGATAAGATCAAAATTGGCAGCCTTGAGAATATTAATAGCTTGCTGTATATGTTTTGAAAGTGCGAGATTGGATTGGCGGGTAGCAAGTGAGCGCATATATACTCTGTCTGAAACCAATGCATTCATTCTGATGCGGTCGCCTAATAAAGCTCCCCCTGTCTTTCGTTTGCTGGGATCCACTGATATAACACCTAAATCTTTATCAGGGAAATCAAGAAGATACCGGCGGATAATCTCATCGATCATGCTCGATTTACCTGCACCTCCTGTTCCAGTAATCCCCAGAACAGGTACTTGTGCCTCTTTAGCTTTCGCAGAGATAATGGAAATCCAGTGCGCATTTTCTTCAGGGAAATTTTCAACAGCAGTAATCATTCTTGAAATGGAGAGATGATCTTTTGAAGAAAATTTTGACATCTCTCCGTTGAGATGTTGGCCTAACGGAAAATCACATTTGGTCAATACATCATTGATCATTCCCTGCAATCCCATATGACGTCCGTCATCAGGTGAATAAATTCTTGCAATACCATATTTCTGCAGAGCATCAATTTCCGTGGGAAGGATAGTCCCTCCGCCTCCGCCAAAG
>JBDSPM010000244.1:0-5285 GCA_039930325.1 Saprospiraceae bacterium | reverse complement strand
AGGTCATCAGGCAGCATGGCATAGACGACATCGTTTGGCAATCCACTGTTATGCGCATTAAAATGCCGAAATGTTTTAGTTGTCTTATCCAAAAGGCTGAGACCACCTCCTTTGGTACTGACCCAGATGTATCGGTCCGGGAAATGTGGATCATCGCAGAAACTACTGACAAAATTATAACGCAGACTTGTGGGATTCTCAGGATCAGTCTGGTAATACGTGATCGCATTGTCTGGCAACTGCACCTTACCTGTTTGAAATTGCAGACCCTTTATCTTTATTTGCGCCATGCCATTAGTTGTCCCTACCCATAGATTTCCTTCGGGATCCAGGTGTAGCGCATAGACAGAGGCTGTTTTTCCAAATTGCTTTGAGATATCAAAGAACGAATACATGCTGGTTGCAATTTCGAATCGCATCAATCCGGCATCAAATCCACCTGACCAAATGTTACCGTCCCGATCTTCTATGATACATGTGAAATCATGGGATCCAAAATCGACATGTTTCGGAGGTGGTAAGGGTGAGGTTGAATTCTTTAAATAATAATGCAATGAATCTATCGTGATCATATACGCACCACCACGTCTGGTTTGATAATATTGTACTACATTTCTGGGCAGGTCGTGTACCGGAGTGGCAAGATTTTGATGATCATCTAATTGCCATATCAATGCTGAACCTCCCAGCCACATATACAAACTGTCTGTCGCGAAAATTCTGCGTACTGAATTTCCTTTAAGAAAGTGATCAAAAGGTTGATGATTCAATCTTATTTTACGCAATCCATAACCACCCGTTCCGACCCAAAGATTACCGGCATGATCGATTTCCAGTGAGGTAACATTATCTTTCAGCGTGCAGATGAGTGTTGGATGCAGGGAAACACCAGGGAGGAAAAGTTCTTGATCTGGGAGTGAATAAATACCGGATTCATTTCCTATCCGTGAAGACCAGATGTCAATGCCCTCCTTATCTGTAGCCATCGTATTAAATGCATTTGTCTTTTTGTCCCAGTTTGGAAAATCCTTGACGATTTTATTTTCAAAAATCATGACACTCTCGTCATTTTTATTGAAAGTGGTCCATAACCAGGCGGTTTCACCTCTGCTCGAAAAGCGACCTTTGGAATAAGACTTTGTCTTAATCACCTGGCTTAAAACTTTTGTTGTAGGATTGTATCTGTATATACCATCATCCCGGAAAGACAATAATTGCATTCTATCTGCTGACAGTGATAAGGTATAAAAACTTTCCACCCCCGGCTTATCACCTTTTGTCTCCAGTGTTACAGTAGCAGATGATCTGAGATCCGAATCTACAGCTATGGATTGCGATCCGATCGTCCATCGGGTAGCCAGCAGTCCATATTCAGTTCCAATCCAGATGGTACTATCAGGACTTTCTAGAAAGCAATTTACATTTAGTTTGCCGGGCTGATCTGAATCTACATTGAGGGGCAGATGCAGAAAGCGACCTGTAGCTTTTTCAAGCACATCAATTCCTTTGCCAGGGACTACAATCCAAAGGTTCCCTCGGCTGTCTTCGAATAACATAGTTACTTCATTACCGATAATGGAATATGGATTGAAAGGATCATTGGTGTATACTTTAAAGGAGTAGCCATCGTATCGGTTGAGCCCATCTTTCGTTGCAAACCAAAGGAAGCCATCATTCGTCTGTTCGATGTCGTATATCATTCCTTGTGAAAGACCGTCGGCAATAGTGAGTGATTCAATCCCGATATTTTGAGCTTTCAACTGGATGCAGGTCGACACCAGGACCAGGGTCAGGCATCTAAATATTTTCAGCCGTAGCTTGCTGATGAAAATCCGGTTGAGGGAATAAGGAGCCATCCTTCTGCTATGATAATGGAATTAAAAGAAAGATGGGTTATTTTCAAGGAAAAGAATAAGCGGCCTGATTACGTCAGGCCGCTTATTCTTTTCTGAATTCAATCCAGAGAATTTTCAGATGATTAAGGAAAATCAGGATTCATTACATTAATTTACTATTTATGCATCCACCATTGCGTCCCGCATGCTTCTCACTTTATCATGATCAGCTTTGATTTTAGTGTACTGTGCTGTGATGATGCTTAAATATTCAGGATCCAGGTCGGCATCCTTCATGGCTTTTTCGTAGGTATGAACAGCCACATCTTCTCCATATTCGCAGGAGTTGAGAATTGCTTTTCGGTCTTTTCCAGTAAATAGAGCCTTGAAATCCATCCAGGCTCGATGTATTTTACCATCTAACCTCGTACCATCATCAGGCTTTCCGCCAGCCTTATTGACCTCAGAGACTAATTCATCTTTGCATTCCCTGCTCGTCTGAATGAAGCTCGCGAATGATGATTTCAGATCCAGATCTTCCGTTTCATCGATAGCCGTTTCATATCCATGGATACGGTCATTGTTGATAGTGATGAGCGAATTCAGCACATCAATTGAATTATCATTTTCCATTTTTAAATTGATTTAGGTTATGAATAAATTGCCAATAATAGAAGGAAGTAATCTCTTTCCTTATGTTATGATCAGTTGCAAATGTGCAGCGTCATACGGACAAAGTCATTACAGAATTCAGCAATAGGATTATGAAATTCGAAGGTTAATTGTACCACACTCCATATCCTTGTCGTCGTAAATCCAGCGCAAGCTTTTCCTCCATGATGAGAGCTTCTTGTCTATTCATTAATTTCGAATTAATGTCGTGGTATAGGGTAGGGCGTAGATATCTTCCGTATTTCTGCACTAGAGAAGCAGATAATTTATGACCTTTTGCGTTGATATATCCGGTCTTGTGTTGCTTGAATCGCTCCGCGGGCGTTTTGCTGGTCATCCCCACATAAAGACATTCAAGCACGCCGTTGAATTGAGGATTAGCCAAACGAAATTTTATATTTTCAGTAAAGACTTTCTTGGACAACTCTATAACGTATACCTGGTAGATTGCTCTTGGCACAAAACGCTGGATTTTAATTAAAGTACCACGAGCCTTGATGTATAAATTCCTTCTTTACCCTGAAGGCAAAGTATATATACGCCCGCCTTACTGTTAATGTCAAAAGTAGTTTGTGAATCTTTTACTGTTTTTTCCATGACATTGCGGCCGGTACAATCGTACATCGACAATTTCAAATCCTCAACAATGAAGCCGGGGATCAGTAAGGTGAATGCCTCATCGGCAGGATTGGGATAAACTGAAAATTTCAGCTTCTCATTAATTTCTTTCGTGCTCACCGGTATATCGCCTAAGTACAAATCATCATAATATCCATCGTTGCTGGTACCATTTAACCTCGTTGAATGCAGCCTGATGTCTACCGTACGCGTACCCACTGGAATTTGAATTACAAAGTCAAGTGTAAACCAGGCATTCGTATTTGTGTAGGGGCCGAATGTCACAGTTTCAATGATGGCGTCAGAGGCGCTACGATAGATCAGCTTAACTCCGGATTGATCAGCCGGGCTTTCATTGAGCGATCGTACATAGGCAACAAAAAAATAATGCTTATTACCACTATCTATGACGGTTGCATCATCGGAGACGTCTACACGTTGACTTAGTTCTGCATCTGCTGCATCGCCCGGAGAAAAGTAACATTGTCCGCTATGCGCTGGCGGTGAGCCACATTGCCTTGTCCACGTACTGCCCGTGATTTCCTGCCAGCCCGGAATCTCTCCTCCCACAAGTGCTTGTTCACAACCCGGATTCTGGACTTTATTTTGAGCGATTGCAATTGATGCCATACTGAATGCCATCATCAGAAGTGTAAATTTTCTATTCATCGTAACAGGAATTTGAGGATCAGGAATGCTTTGATCTACATGGTAAACCATTCTATTGGAGCATGGTTCAATCTGGATCATTCATTTATTACATATAAAATCCCGATAGCGCTTGATAAAGCTTTAGTAAACTCGGGTAGTACCATTTAGCCGAAAAGCTTCACGTACCATTTAGCCGAAAAGCTTCGCATACCATTTAGCCGAAAAGTTTTACGTACCATTTAGCCGAAAAGCTTCACGTACCATTTAGCCGAAAAGCTTCACATACCATTTAACCGAAAAGCTTCAGTATTGCAAAAACTCATGACTCAAGATGCATTAAATATTGAGAAATTCAATAATCATGGTAAAATGAGTAAATGTGCTGAGTGCAAAAGATAGAAGAATTTGAAGGGGTATAAAATTGATACTCAGATTTAGTTTATGGATGAAATTTTTCTCCCTTTTTTAGCATTTCAAGAATTGTTTTCATCCGCTTGTCTCTTGTTTCAGGTTTTTTGGCGGTTTGCAGTCTCCATACAATTGCGTAGGTATTGGTTTTGTTAAGTGTTTTGAAAAAAGCTTCTGCCTTCTTATTCTTACCCAATTTCAGTAGAAAGTCATCAGGCACTACCATATTGCTTGGTGAATCATAGGCTTGTTCCCATCTGCCGTCCGCCTTGGCTGCCTCCACCTGGCGCATACCTGCGGCTCTCATTTTTCCTGATTTCTCAAGACGAGCGATATGCTCCTGGTTTCTCTTAGACCAAATACTCTTAGGTCTGCGGGGTGTGAATTTCTGAATCCATGATTCCGAATCATACGTTTTTTTTTGTCCATCAATCCATCCATAACACAACGCCACATCAAGAGCTTCTGCATAGGTGAGTGTTGTAACAGCTGAATTTTTTTTGAAAAGCCGTATCCAGATGCCTGTGGATGCTGTTTGATTCTTCGCTATCCATGAGATCAGCTCCTTTATATTGGTGAACGAGAGAATAGGTAAGTCAGGTTTTACACCTTCGTTTTTGTTTTGAATTTTATTTGCCATTCGCACTTCCATTTTTCAATAAATTCAAACCTTTAGCGACCCACGAAAACCCCTTGCAGCATAGTAAGATTCAGCTCCGTTGTGATATGTGAAAACATGGTCGTATCGCCGATCACAAAAAATAGCACCACCGAGTTTTCTGATAGCAGTTGGTGTCATTACCCAACTCGACGTTTTTGTATCAAATTTTCCTAACTTCTGCAGCTCCCGATATTGTTCTTCTGATAAAAGTTCAATGCCCATATTAGCAGCCATTTCAATTGCACTATCCTCTGGTTTATGTTCTTTTCTTGACTCCAGCGCTTCAATGTCGTAACAAAGACTTCTGCGGCCTTTAGGGCTTTCCGCTGAACAATCATAAAAAATATATTCGGCTGTCTTTTTCTCATAACCAACCACATCCGGTTCGCCACCGGTTCTTTCCATTTTTTCAAGCGACCATAATTTGGCAGGATTAGCTT
>JBDSPM010000243.1:0-3482 GCA_039930325.1 Saprospiraceae bacterium | reverse complement strand
GTGCCGGTTTGTAAATGACTGATGCGCTGTTGGGTTATATCTGTTCCCATGGATATTTTACCTGTCTTAAATTCGTTTGGAGCCTGGTTAAAGTTACGCCCTACTCCATCATCATCGATGGTAAATTCAAGGGAATCTTCTTTCCTGCTTATATTGATTTCGATGTTTCCATGCTTCTCCTGCTTATTTACGCCATGCCAGATAGCATTTTCAATGTATGGTTGTAACAATAAGGGAGGGATTAAAAGTTTGTCTAATGGAAGATCTTCCGCTACATGGATCCTGTAGTCAAATTTGCCATTACTGCGTCGATGTTCGAGTTCGATGTATAATTTTAGGACATCAAGCTCTTCCCGTAACGTTATAAATTCTTTTCGCGAATTTTCAAGGATCGCCCGAATTAATTTTGCAAATCGTGCCAGGTATTCTGCAGCATCCTCTTCTTTATTTTCCCAGATATATTTCTGGATGGAATTAAGTGAGTTGAAAATAAAATGTGGATTCATCTGGCTGCGCAGAAGTCGGGTTTCCAACTGAGCCATCATTTGATTGGTTTCTGTTTTCAATTTTTCTTCTTTCCGTATTTTTTTAACGCTGCGATTGGCAAGAAATACTACACAGCAAATACAAACCAATGCGATAGAGGGCCAAAACCAAAGATGCTGAATAAGAGTAGGTGCGACGCTAAACCTGAAAATGGCAGGATCGGTATTTAATAATCCTGAACTGTTACGAGCTCTGAGCTGGAAAACATAATGACCCGGACCAAGATTGTTGTACGTAACTGATCTATTGGTACCAACTTCATGCCATTCTTTATCATAATTCAGCTTGTAACTGAATGTAATCCTGTCTGAATTCGTATAATCGATGCCAGTGAAATAAAAAGATATATCGTTATTCCTGGACGTCAATGGAAGAATAGCAGAAGAATAAATTTCAGGATCAAATTTTTGTTCTTCAGTACCAATCATCACATCCGTGACCAATGGCTTGACCAAAGCAGCATTGACATTCACTTTTAACGGATCAAACTCAGTGTAAGCGCCTCTGTACCCGATGTAAAAATTGTTTCTGAAAGAAAATAAATGAGCGGGGTCCGATGAAAAGCTGTAAATACCATCTAATGTGGTAAATTTTGAAAACGTTGACTTCACCGGGTCATACTTAAAAAGAGAATGCGTGGTATAGATCCAGATATTACCCTGATCATCTCTTAACAGCGATTTCCATAATATAGGATATACCTGTTCGTCTCTTCCTTTCAATTGATAGAGAGCTGTTCTGATATTATAAATTCCCAGGCCTGCAGGCGTTCCCATATAAATAGTCTCATGATGATCGGTCACCAGCGAATTAATTGTATTCATATCAAAACTATACTCCGGGTCTGACTTCAATGGAATGCGCCGGCTTAAATGTGTCTGCGTATTAAACTGATACAACCCTTTGGGTGTGCCCGTCCATAAATTGCCGTCATCACAAAAACCAGACTCGGCCGCAGATCTCGTAGGAATAGGCCCATGCTGGCTCGTATCAATTTCGTAGCATGAAAAATTCTTTGATCTCGTATCGAAATTGACAAGATGAGTTACTGTGGTGATCCATAATGTCTGATCCGGGCCAATGCAAACGGTTTTACGTCCTGGCCTGACTACATTGGCAGGGTAATTATACATGGTCAACAAATTGTTTTCTAATGCTGTCACGCCCATGCTATTGGCTGACCAAATGATTCCATCTTTTGTTTTGAGTAAAAAATCTGTCCATGATTCAGGTCCAAAATGATTTGTCGTGGTTAAATCAGCCAACAATTCCTGATTCATTTGCTTACTTGAAGTATCATATTCGATCAATCCGCAACCATTTACACCCAGCCACCATTTCCCCGATACGTCTGCTGACACAATTCCCTCTATAAGGTTATAAAATGAAAACATAGGTGTTTGCAAAAATGGGATTTCTATAGATCGGAATTGTTGTTCCAGTATATTGACTTTGCAAAGGCCGTCCCATGTGCAAACCCACAAAATGCCGCGGCTATCAGAAAAAATATAATTCGTAAAATCAGAGGGTAAGCTATATTTTGAGAAAATATCCTTGCTATATCCTCCGGTAAAGGTTCGAGTTCGAACATCAAATATGCGGATGCCCATCTGAAGTGTTGAAAGCAAGATGATTGAATCGCTGAATAATGGGGATTTAGTAACTCCGGTAAGAATTACATTTTTTTCCATTCCATCCGTACCCTTTACCCTCCAGGAAGCGTGCTCACTAGTTTGCATATTCCATGCGATAAGTTGGTACGTATGCCAATTGGCGATCCACATCGTATTTCCATCCTCATAAAAATTAAGTACCCACGTTTCTGGCAATTGAACCTCGTAAGTATTTTCCGGAATATTATAGATGATGAACCCTTTCCTGTAACAAGCTATCCACAGCTTATCATCAGCACTCCTATACATGGCATTGATCTTCGTGGGTGTAGGATTCGAACAAGAGGTGGTATGCATGGTTAAGTCCGACAATTGTAAACAGAACAATCCCTTGTCTGTCATAAACCAAACCACGTGATGGACATCATCAATACATAAGGACAACACAGCAGGTGAAATGGTGAAAGAACCGGCAATATCAATAGGCGTGAAACAGGCTTCTGCAGGATTGTAATAACACAATCCATTCTCAAGTGCCAGCCAGATTGTTCCGGCTTTATTTACAGCGATGTCATTTATGGTATTGTTAGGTAAACTCGATGGATCTGCTTCATCATGTCTGAAGTTCTTAAAGTTGACTCCATCGAAACGACTCAGACCGGCCTCAGACGCTACCCACATAAATCCCTTTGGATCTTCCAGGCATTTTTTAACGTGATTGTGCAACAATCCATTGTTAGTTGTGTAGGTGATGAACTTGAGGAGCTGAGGTTGGGAGAAAGAGCACGTAAACAAAAACAGAAGTACACCTGTCAGAAATAACCGATGCGAGAGTTCTGAAAGCCCCATGATGAAAGGTAGGGAAATATGTGGTGATTAGATGAACTGTGAGTTCATCATATCGTGTCCCAAGATTTTTCCACTTTTGTTTAAGGTCGGAAGAAGGAGGATGACGGAAGAATACAACAAGGTTTTGGCAGAGAAGTTTATACGCATGCCTCTATTTGATATCTTGCGACTTCATAGCGATTTGCCAATAAAATGCCGAAAAACCAACCCAAAAAACGAACACAAGCTGATTCTAAAACCACAAAGGCAAGGACTAAATCAGCCTATGACTATTCCGGCTGCCAGTTAAAATATGCTAATACATTCGTCATCGCTACCGCGATTCTGTCTTTCCTTTTGTTGATCAGTGTGTTCAAAAATATCTCCCATCCTCTTTTTTGGGCAGACGAAAGCATGACAGCTATTGGCTCCGAAAGGGTGCTGAACTATGGCTATCCCAAAGTGCACGACGGAAAAAATGTGTTTTATGACTTG
>JBDSPM010000242.1:0-7460 GCA_039930325.1 Saprospiraceae bacterium | reverse complement strand
GTGATGATTTTGGGTCAACATTAATACCCGGACTCATCGTCGATGCCACTGATATGGTTTTCATATAAACACCCTTTGCACTACTCGGCTTCAGTCTTTGTATTGTATTAAGAAGCTCAAGCGCATTTTCCTGAAGTTTTTCAGGAGAGAAGGATACCCTTCCTACAGGAGAATGGATGATACCAAACTTATCCACCCGGAATGCAATTTTACCTGCTTTCACTTCCTGAACAGCTCCGGCAATATCCATGGTTACAGTTCCTGACTTAGGATTGGGCATCAATCCACGCGGACCAAGAATACGTCCTACTTTACCAACCTGGGCCATAACCGATGGCATCGCCACGATTACGTCTACATCAGTCCAACCTTCGGCAATCTTTGCTATGTATTCTTCAAGACCGGCATAGTCAGCACCTGCAGCCAGTGCATCCTGAACTTTGTCAGGCGTACAAAGTACGAGCACCTTTTTTGTCTTACCTGTTCCGTGAGGCAGGCTTACTGTGCCCCGGATGGCCTGATCAGCTTTCCTGGGATCTACGCCAAGTCTGATGTGAAGATCAACTGATGAATCAAATTTGGTAAGGTTTACTTCCTTTACCAGCTTCATGGCCTCAGTGAGATCATAAAGCTTTTCGCTATCTACCTTCTTGGAAGCGATAGCCATCTTTTTGCTAAGCTTAGCCATTCAAATATATTTTAAAGGTTTTGGCGTGGCGCTATGGGAGCCACTCCCTTTTGAATTAATTATTTTCTAAAAATGTACCCGGCAACTTTCTGACGGATCCATGCATTGTGGTTAGATCAGACTTTTACCACAACTCCCTTTGGAGGGGTTCCTGTGATCGTCAGTCCCATGCTTCTCGCTGTGCCTGCGACCATAAGAACGGCAGACTCAAGTGTAAATGCATTCAGATCAGGCATTTTATTCTGTGCTATGACTTCGATCTGATCCCAGGTCACAGATCCAACCTTTTTACGGTTTGGTTCTGGAGATCCTGATTTTACTTTAGAAGCTTCCAGAAGTTGTGCTGCTGCAGGAGCTGTCTTAAGTTCGAATTCAAAGGATTTGTCCTTGTATACAGTGATCAGGACAGGAATTAATTTCCCCTGTGCATCCTGTGTTCTTGCATTGAAGCGTTTGCAGAATTCCATGATGTTCACACCCTTAGAACCTAATGCAGGCCCTACCGGAGGTGCAGGATTAGCAGCGCCGCCTTTCACTTGCAGTTTGATAAATGTTTCTATTTCCTTTGCCATAAAGCGCTTCAGATATTGTTAACTAAGACATTGAATATCAGGATGTTTTCTCTACTTGCATAAAGTTGAGCTCCACCTCTGTTCCCCTGCCGAATATTTTTACGATCACCTTTAATTTCTTCTTTTCTTCATTGATCTCCTTGATGTCACCGACAAAATCGTTGAACGGCCCATCGATGATCTTTACCATCTCGCCCTGGATGAAAGGCTCTACCATTGATTCTACTAATCCCTGTGATTCATCCACTTTACCAAGCATCCTGTTCGCCTCGCTTTCCTGCATCGGGATCGGATGTGTCCTGCCAAGGAAATGGATCACATTAGGCATATTCGAGATTCCCTGTACTATATCAGAGCTAAATCTTTCAGGGATAGCTTCAAGCAAAATATAACCCGGCAGAATGTTCCGATCCAGAATTACTTTTTTACCATTCCTGATCTTATACACTTTCTCAGAAGGCACCAGAACCTGGGTGACAATTTCATCCCAACCAGATCGCTTAATTTCAAGCTCGATACGCTCCTTGATCTTGCGTTCCTTTCCTGAAATCACCCGAAGTGAGTACCATCTTTTACCATCAGACATATTCCCCGGTATTATAGATTATATAGAAATCCTGTGAACTGCTTGCTGATAAAATCCATCAGTAGTACAACTACAGCTATTAATAAAGAACCGACTAAAACCACCCGGGTGCTACTTATAAGGTTAGCCCAGGTTGGCCAGGTTACTTTATTCACCAGTTCATTGTAACTCTCGATGAGATATAACTTTATCTGTTCCATCTTCTCTTATTAATCTGATTAATGATCCAATCTGACGGTCAACCTTAACTGTGGCAGGGAAGACAGGAATTGAACCCGCAGCCTACGGTTTTGGAGACCGCCGCTCTACCAATTGAGCTACTTCCCTAAAACATTTACTCCTGACCTCATCGAATATCCAATGTGAAAAGGAGAAAACCGAATCTTTATTTCAAAAATCCCGGCAGGAAAATATCCCTTTGGTGATCATCCTGCCAGGATGAATTAATTTAGTTTAATTAGACTAGTCCAGGATTTCAGTCACCTGTCCTGCACCTACTGTACGTCCACCTTCACGGATAGCGAAACGAAGTCCCTTCTCCATGGCGATTGTATTAATCAGGGTCACTTCCAGGGCAACGTTATCACCCGGCATCACCATTTCAACTCCTTCAGGCAACTTTACATCACCAGTTACATCCGTGGTACGGAAGTAGAATTGAGGACGGTAACCATTGAAGAATGGAGTGTGACGTCCACCTTCATCTTTACCAAGTACGTATACTTCGCATTTGAATTTCTTGTGTGGTTTCACTGAGTCAGGCTTGCAGATAACCATACCACGGTGGATCTGGTCCTTTTCAATACCTCTCAACAGAAGACCTGCATTATCACCAGCTTCTCCCCTGTCAAGGATTTTCCTGAACATTTCAACTCCTGTTACAGTGGAAACTAAAGGCTTCTCACCATCTTTCATCATACCGATGATCTGAACGCTTTCACCTGTATTGACTACACCTCTTTCGATACGACCTGTAGCAACCGTTCCACGACCTGTGATCGAGAATACGTCTTCAACCGGCATAAGGAATGGCTTGTCTATTTCACGGACCGGGTTAGGAATCTGTGTATCTACAGCTTCCATCAGTTCCATGATAGCTTTTCTTCCACCTTCTTCTCCTTCAAGAGCACGTAATGCAGATCCTTTGATGATAGCTGAATGATTGCCGTCAAATCCATATTGCTCGAGGAGCTCACGTACTTCCATTTCAACCAGCTCAAGCATCTCAGGATCATCCACGAGGTCAACTTTATTCATGAAAACCACAATCTTAGGCACACCTACCTGGCGGGCAAGAAGAATGTGTTCACGGGTTTGTGGCATAGGACCATCCGTAGCGGCTACGACAAGGATAGCACCATCCATCTGAGCAGCACCCGTAACCATGTTTTTTACATAGTCAGCGTGGCCAGGACAGTCAACGTGAGCATAGTGACGAGCTTTCGTCTCATATTCTACGTGTGCTGTATTGATCGTGATACCTCTTTCTTTTTCCTCTGGGGCAGCATCAATGGAATCGTAAGATGCTTTTTTTGCTAATCCCAATTCTGACAACACATAGGTTATAGCTGCTGTCAACGTCGTCTTCCCGTGATCTACGTGACCAATCGTTCCGATGTTTACGTGCGGTTTGTTTCGCTGAAAGTTTTCTTTTGCCATGGATTTATATTTTTAAAAAGATATTGATTGACTAAATTCTTGATTTGTTATTTTATTTCAATTTTGATGTTTGCAACCGAGCCAATGAAGGGAATTGAACCCTTGACCCCTTCCTTACCATGGAAGTGCTCTACCGCTGAGCTACATCGGCTGATACCGCCAACCGTTGTGCGGTAAAACAGAGCGGGCGAAGAGACTCGAACCCTCGACCCTCAGCTTGGAAGGCTGATGCTCTACCAACTGAGCTACGCCCGCATAAGTCATTTTTTCAAAAGAGTCTCTTATTCTATTCAACCAGGTTTAACTTCCATACAACTATCCACCTTCAAAATCAAAGCGCACTGAGCAAAATCGAGGGCTTTTCTTTGAAAAGGCCGACGATGTGTCGAAGTGCCGCTCTCACCTAGTGGGGGTGATAGGACTCGAACCTATTCAGTCAGAGACACCAGATTTACAGTCTGGCCCGGCTCTCCTACTCCGGCGCACCCCCGACGTACATGTTCAAACGCTTCTCTGCTGATCATGTATGAGCCAGTAGAGGGACTCGAACCCCCGACCAGCTGATTACAAATCAGCTGCTCTACCAACTGAGCTACACTGGCAAATGAAGATGTGCCGAAAACTATCTTATGAATTTTCAAAAGTGTTCTCAACGGTCATCGCGAAGGCCGCGTAATTAAATCCTTAATCAAACAGGAAGTAGCGAAAGTTACATTCACCTATCAAATTTCATGTTTTCCAAAGTGTCCTTAAAGACCTCTATATTTGTTAATATCTGTCTGTAAACCAATGAATTACATATACTTTTCCAGGGCTTTCCCCGAAAGCGAATGCAAAGATAAACCTATTCTAAGATTTTTAGTGAATAACCAAACAATTTTCTAGGTCGAAAGTGGATTTTCATTATGGCTTTTTGCCTGGATCCGCTCTTTATATCGGTTAAGCTGCCTTTTCATATTATCTATGGCTGCATCCGTAGAAGCTTCAAATGTTTTGCTCATTTCCGTAGCCATCAGCACATCACCAGGGACATTCAGCTTCATCTCCACAATTTTGTCCCTAACCTGGCCGGAATTCTCAAGTTTTAAATAAACATGTGCATCAATGATCCTGTCAAAAAACTGGTCGAGCTTTGATGCTTTGCGTTCGATATAATCAAGTAGTTTCTGATCTGCATCAAAATGAATCGACGTTGTGATAATCTTCATAATCTTCATTGTTTTTCGGTTTAATGATATGATTGACGTATTCATCACATCTAGGATTTTAACTTAGATGTTGGATGAGCCTGCTTGTACACTTCCTTTAACCTGCTTATTGAATTGTGAGTATAAACCTGTGTGGCTGCAAGGCTTGAATGCCCAAGAATCGCCTTAACTGCATTGAGTTCAGCCCCATGATCCATTAAATGCGTAGCCATCGAATGCCGCAATACATGGGGGCTTTTATGCTCTGATGTTGTCACACTGCTTAACATGTCTACCACCCTATTATGAACGAATTTTGGGTAACAAGGTTTACCGCTATTGGTTAAAATCAGCCTGTCTGAAAGGGTCAGATTCCAACTTTCAAAATTCATTTTTTCAAGATGCTTTAACAACTTTACAGTTGTATCACTGACAGGAACCTGCCTGAATTTACGGCCTTTTCCGGCGATCCTCAACATATTCCGGTCAGGATCAACATCACTTCCTTTTAGATTGATCAATTCACTCCTTCTCAATCCCGACCCGTAAAGAAGAGCAATGATAGCCTGGTCCCGAAGTTCCCTGAAATCACCTTCTTCAGCATTCAGATTCAATGAATTCCATAACCGATGAAGTGATGCTTCCGGTAGAGAAGAAGGTAGACGGTCCGGTTTTTTGGGCAATTGCACCTTCAGAATGGGATTATGGGTCATATACCCAGATCTGCGCATCCATTTGAAAATATGAGCCAGGGAAGATATTTTTCTACGAACTGAAACTGACTGATTCTTCTTTTGCAAAAGACTCACTACCCAGCTACGGATGTGATGATGAGTAACATTTGTCATGCTATCCAGGCCGTACCGTAGAGAGAGGAATTCCGAAAACTGCCGGCTGTCTCTTTCATAGCTGTCCAAAGTATGGACAGAATATCGCCTTTCGTACTGAAGGTAGTCTCTAAACCTTGTCAACAATTCTTCTCGCGTCAATCTATGTAGTTGAAATGTTCTGATAAGTATCTATCCAGAAATATACCAACTTTTCAAATGAGAAGCAATAACGGGCTCTATGGAACAGAGGAATTTAGGATAGAAAGTCTCCAGATTTCATTTCGTCGAAATGCGGAATGAAAAACATGATAAAACAATGGGTTATTGGTCCATCGTAAAGGCCACATTAAATAAAAAATTGGTTCCGCATTTCGACGAAATGAAAAGTAGATTAAAGAGGTACAAACTTCAGATTATCAGCCGAATATCCACAAATTATTATCTCTGATCATGCAAAAAAACCATTTCTATTAGACGGAATGAAGATTGATTCCAGGATTAATTCCCTGGTTTTTCCAAAACTTCAAAATATTCCACTTTTTATCCACAAAACCTCTTGCAATCTTACGCACTTACTCTCTTACTCTAACATCAACATCCTCTTATACATCCCCACCACATTACTCAAGCCATAATACAATGCATCACTCACCAAAGCATGTCCTATCGACACCTCAAGCAATCCCGGAACCTGCTGTGCATAATATTTTAAATTAATCAGATTAAGGTCATGCCCGGCATTTATGCCAATACCTGCTGCCTGGGCTACAAGCGCGGCGTGGACATGATCAGCTACTGCTGCTTCCGGATTTTTATTGTATTGGCTCGCATAATGCCCTGTATAGAATTCAACCCGATGAGCCCTAATCATTGCTGTGCCTTCAACCATGGCCTCTGAAGGATCAATGAAAATTGAAACCCGTATTCCACTTTTCCTCAGGGTACTCACGATATCCGTGAGATAAGATTGTTCTTTCACCGTATCCCAGCCTCTATCAGAAGTAAGGGCAGAAGGACTATCGGGGACAAGAGTGCATTGATGCGGTTTGTATTTCAACACTTCATCCATAAACCGGTCCGTCGGATAGCCTTCGATATTCAATTCTGTAGTGACCACTTCCTTCAACAGAGGGATGTCAGAATACCTGATGTGTCGCTCATCCGGTCGTGGGTGGATAGTGATACCATCTGCACCGAATGACTCAAGGTCTTTGGCTATCTCGATAAGGTCAGGCATATTTCCACCACGACTATTCCGAATCAGAGCGATTTTATTGATATTGATACTCAGTTTCACCGCCATATTTTCATTTTTTATTAGGCATCAGAATACAGTACAATAGTCGGAATGCCTATTTTGCACAAAAGTATAACATGAGGGGCTACGATTATTTAATAAGGTTAGGTGTCTTTATTGGTTTAGCCTTATCCGGAATTGTAGTGACCGCAATAGTCTCGGGGATTATTCTTTTTGCCGCAGGATTTTCAATGCCGGAGATAATGAAACTGAGTGAATCAGGCATGCTGGGTGTATCAGCAGGTGTGATGAGGATGTTATTGGCTGCCCAACATCTGTTTGTCTTCATTTTACCGGGTCTGGCTTTTGGTTTTATTTTCTTCAGGTCTAAAATTTTGCAGGGCTTTAATCTGTCCATACACCCCGGATGGATGCTGCCCGTATTGGGTATATTTTTCCTCCTTGCTTCATATCCCTTAGTCAATCTAAGTTATCTGCTGAATGAGGCAACTCCTATTCCGTCATGGGCCGCAGACTTTGAAAATCAGGCTGAGGATACTTTAAAGAAAGTCCTTGAAATGAATTCTCCTCTCATCTTCATTTTCAATTTATTGCTGATCGCGATTCTGCCAGGCATTGGTGAGGAATTAATTTTTAGGGGAATCATTCAAAAACAATTAGCGGGGGGATTAAAAAATCCC